>DASSGR010000264.1:0-10387 GCA_035693425.1 Solirubrobacteraceae bacterium | reverse complement strand
GTGTAGGTCTTGCGACGTTTGTCCACTTTCGTTGCGGACCGCGCTCAACGGATCATCATGCCCTCTGGAAACAGAGTAGTGGCGAATGTCCCCGATGTCCGGTGTCCGCGCACGGATTCCGGCCGCCACGGCTCAGCCGGCCCCCCCTTACAGCTGAGCCACTGTCCCCCGCGCGGGCCGGGCTGCCGAGGGGCCCGGCCCGCGCAGGTTCCCCGTCTATAGACTGCCGCGCGGTGCGAGAAGGGTTTCTGGGGAGCAGACGGGTAGCGGTCGCGGTTGCCGGTGTGGTCGGCGCCTCGCTGGCGCTGGCGGGCGGGCTCGCTTCGGGCGCCGCGTCGCGTCCGGCCGGCGCCCACACAACGGTGCCGATCACATCGCGCTACGCGCTCGCAGGCCGTTGCATCGCGCTGGGGTCGCGCAGCGGGTCTCCGAGCTTCTACTTCAAGGCGACCGGGCTCGGCACCTACATGCTCTACGGCCGAGACGGAAAGCTGCTGGGAGCGCGGCACCACAGGCTCGTGAGAACCACGGCCGCCGGCCCCGCGACCGAATGGACGGCGGAACTGAAGGGCGCGCAGCTGACGCTGCACAGACCAGGCGGTCCCACCATCTCGCGGCAAATCGCTCCTGCCACCGGCTGCAAGCCCTTCCCCGAGGCGCAGGTCGACGCGACCGGTCAGACCTTCAAGGGCAGCGATCGCCAAGGACACGTGTTCGGCTTCGTCGACGACCACCTGCACATCACCGCGAACATGCGCGGCGGCGGCCTGCTGATCTCCGGTGAGCCGTTCGACCGGTTCGGGATCCCGGCGGCGCTCGGTCAGGACGCAAAGATCCACGGCGCCAACGGCGCCTTGGACATCACCGGCAACCTCCTGCGCACCGGCAACCCGGTCGGTACCCACGACACCCACGGCTGGCCGACGTTCACGGGCTGGCCGACGTTCGACACCCAGACCCACCAGCAGACCTACTACGTGTGGCTGCAGCGAGCGTGGGAGGCGGGCGAGCGGCTGGTGGTCGCGCAGACCGTCGACGACTCGGCCCTTTGTCGAGTCGAGCCGCGCAAGGTCGACCGCAGCTGCGACGAGACGGCATCGATCATCGCCCAGATCCACACGCTGCGACGGATGCAGAACTACATCGACGCGCAGAGCGGAGGTCCCGGCCGCGGCTGGTTCCGTCTGGCGTACAGCCCAGCCCAGGCCCGCCGCGTGATCGCCCAAGGCAAGCTCGCGGTGATCATCGGCATCGAGTCGTCCGACCTGTTCGGGTGCAGCGAGGTGCTGGGCAAGCCGCAGTGCACGCGCGGCGACATCGTCCGCGGCATCCGTACCTACAAGCGCCTCGGGGTGCGGGGCATGTTCGTGGCCCACTGGTTCAACAACGCGCTGTCGGGCGCGGCACTCGAGGAAGGCGACAAGGGCATCTTCATCAACCTCCTCAACCGCTTCCAGACCGGCAGCTATTTCAAGACCGCCGCCTGCCCCGGCCAGGATCGCGGCGTCCCGGTGGTGTCGCTTCCCACCAGTGTGCTCGTGGCGTTGTCGAAGTTCTTTCCGGCGACCAAGAAGATCGCTGCCCAGGGCATGCCGACGTACCCGTCGGGACTTCAGTGCAACCCCCGCGGGCTGACCGCGCTGGGCCGTTTCGCGATCGACCAGCTGATCAAGGCCCACATGCTGATCGAAGTCGACCACCTCAGCCAGAGTGCACGCGACACTGTGCTTGCGATCGCCGCCAAGGCGCACTACCCGCTGATCTCGAGCCACAACGGCACCGGCGGCGAGTGGAGCCCGGCCGAGCTTGTCAAGCTCTACAAGCTCGGTGGCTTCGCCGCGGTGACACCGACGGAGGCGCCGGAGCTCGCGACCAAGATCCTGAAGATGGCGAACTACCGGGACCGGTCGCGTTACTTTGGCGTCGGGATCGGAACCGACACGGGCGGCCTGTCGACGCTGCCCGGACCGCGTGCCGATGCCAACCAGAACCCGCTGCGATACCCCTTCAAGTCATACGACGGCAAGGTCACGTTCACGCGCGAGGTGACTGGCACCCGCACGTTTGACCTCAACACCGATGGGGTCGCGCAGTACGGCCTGATGGCTGACCTGCTCGCCGACATGCAGCAACACCCCGGTGGCCGCCAGGCGCTGGCGCTCCTGTTCCGCTCGGCCGAGGCCTACCTCGAGACCTGGCAGCGCGCGTTCTCGCACCGCTAGACGCTAGGGAGTCAGCAGCAGCTTCCCCGTCGTCTTGCGCGCCTCGAGGTCGCGGTGCGCTTGCGCCGCCTGGTCAAGCGGGTACCGTGCCCCGATCCGGACGTTCAGCTTGCCGTCGGAAACCAGCTCGAACAGCCGGCTCGCGAGCTCGCGGAGCAGCTCGGGTGTGCGCGTGTAGGTCATCAGCGTCGGACGCTGGACGTACAGCGACCCCTTCGGGGCCAGGATCGCCGTGTCCAGCGGATCGGGCCGGCCACTCGCAGCGCCGTAGAGGATCATCGTGCCGAACGGTCGCAGCGCGTCGAACCCATCCAGGAACGTGGCCTTGCCGACGCCGTCGTACACCGCAGCGGCGCCCTCGCCGCTGATCTCCTTCACGCGCTGCGCGAAGCCCTCGTAGCCGATTACCTCGTCGGCTCCGGCGTCACGTGCGAGCGCTGCCTTCTCCTCGGTCGAGGTCGTGGCGATCACCCGCCCTCCGCGCAGCTTGGCGAGCTGCGTCAACAGCAGCCCGACGCCGCCCGCGGCGGCGTGGACGACTACCCAGTCGCCCGGCTGGATCGGGTACGAGTCGTGCGCGAGGTAATGCGCGGTCATGCCCTGCAGGAGCGCGGCGGCCGCCACCTCGGTGCTGACGCCGTCGGGGACCGGGACCAGCTGATCGCGCTTGGCCGCCACTCGCTCCGCGTAGCTACCGGGCACCGCGCTCCAAGCCACCCGTTCGCCCGTGTCGGCGATCGTGCCGGCGCCCTCCACGCCGATGATCGCCGGCGGCGTCGAGCCGTAGCCGCGCCCTTCGCGCTCGTACACGTCGCGGTAGTTGATCCCCACCGCGTCAACGTCGACGATCACCTGGCCGTCGCCCGGCCTCGGGTCCTCGACCTCGTCGAGCTCGAGGACCTCCGGGCCGCCGTTGTGTTCGAATACGACCGCGCGCACGCGTTTACGAAGACTTCGCGCGGGTACGGGCCCCTTTCTTTGCCGCGGCGCTGCGGCGCTCAGCATTGCGCTTACGGGTGGCTGCTGCCTTCTTGGCGGCCGCCTTGCGCTTGTCCGGTCCGCCCGAGAGCCGGTCCTCGACATGCGCCACGGCCTGCTTGACTTCGTTCAGCGACCGCTCGACGGCCTTGGCCGGCTTGCGGCGGCGGTCGGTGGCCTGCGACAGCAGCTTTGCCGTGCTCTTGCGCAGGCCCTGCGCATGCAGGCGCTCGAACAGGTCATCACTTCGGCTCTTTGCCATGGTGCGTCTCCTCTGGTCGGTATAGAGGTCGGCTACCCGAGACACCCCAGGCCTACCCAGCATGCAACCCTGTGCGCATGGATCTCGGACGAATCGGCGTCTGGACCAGCTATCGCCAGATCGGCGAGGAGCACGCGGGCGACGCCGCCAGGCTCGTGCAAGACCTGGGCTTCGGGACGTTCTGGCTGGGCGGCTCTCCGAGGCTTCGGTCGGTCCGGCCGTTGCTCGAGGCCACCGACCGCCTGGTGGTCGCGACCGGGATCGTCAACGTGTGGAGCTACGACCCCGCTGAGCTGGCGGCCGAGTACGTGCAGTTGGCGGAGGAATTCCCGGACCGGGTGCTGGTCGGGATCGGCATCGGCCATCCGGAGGCCACGAGCCAATACGCCACGCCGCTCGCTGCGATGCGCGCATTCCTCGACGGCCTTGACCAGGCCGACACGCCGCTGCCGCGGGACCGTCGCTGTCTGGCGGCGCTCGGGCCGAAGATGCTCGAGCTCTGCAAGACCCGCTCGCGCGGAGCCCACACGTACTTCGTCGGTGTCGCGCATACCCGCGCGGCCCGCTTGCAGCTGGGCGATGACGCGCTGCTGGCTCCCGAGCTGGCGTGCGTGGTCGACACCGACGTCGAGAGCGCACGGGACAAAGCGCGCCGGTACGCGCAGCTCTACCTGGGCTTGCGCAATTACACGAGCAACCTGCTGCGCCACGGGTTCAACGAGGCCGACGTCGCCGAGGGCGGCTCTGACCGCCTGATCGACGCGGTCATCCCGCACGGCACCGCCGGGGACATCGCCGCCGTCGCGCGGGAGCACCTCGACGCCGGCGCCGACCACGTGTGCCTGCAGCCGGTCGGAGTCCGCGGGATCCCGCGGGAAGAGTGGACTGCGCTCGCGGGAGCGCTGGTCAGCTCCGCTTGATCGCCTGCAACGTGTAGGTCAACGGCGCCCGCTCGGGGTGGTCGGCAAGGTGCCACTCGCCTTGCTCGTCCTTGACCATCTGTCCCGGGAGGGGCTCCCAGGGGACGCTGTCGTGCTCGACCAACATCGTCAGCTCCATGCCGGCGTCCAGCACCGCCGTGACGATCTCGCCGAGCCCATGGTTCCACTCGTGCGTGGTGTTCTGCTCGAATACGACGTCGGTCTCGACGTACGTGCCGGGGTCGTCCCAGACCATGGGCGCCTCGCGCTCGAAGTAGGGGTACTCGAGCACGAGCAGCCGATCGGTCCGCTCGTAGCCGAGCGACCACAAGACCGGGTGTCCCTCGCGGATGAACAGGCGGCCGCCTTCAACCAGCAGGTCCGCGACGACCTGCGCCCATCGGCTGACCGACGGCAGCCAGCAGAGCGCGCCGATGCCCGTGAACACCAGGTCAAACGCCCCGGCCCCGAGCACCGACACCGCGTCGTAGAGCTCGGCCTCGACGAACTCGACGTGGGGGCCGGCGCGCCGGGAGAGCTCGCGTGCCTCCGTCAGCGATGCCGGTGAGAGATCCAGACCCGTCATCTGAGCCCCGAGCCGTGCCAGCGAGAGCGTGTCGGTGCCGATGTGGCACTGCAGGTGCACGCCCCGCAGCCCGTTGATGTCACCGAGGCGTGGGAGGTCGAAGCGGACCACGTCGCTGAGGTACGAAGGGTCCTCGACGAAGCGCTCGAACGCGTAGTAGGAAGACGCGGCGTGCGCGGGGGCGCGCTCGTCCCAACTGGCGCGGTTGAACTCGTAGTACTTCTCCACGGGGCCACCATATAGCCCCCGGTGCGTTCGGTCAGACCGATCTCAGAGCACGTTGGTGACGCGCGCGACCTCGGCCAGCGAGGTGAGCCCGCGCCTTACCTTTTCGATCCCGTCATCGCGCATCGTGCGCATGCCGGTGCGAGCAGCGGCGCCGGCGATCTCCGAGACGCTGCGGCGCTCGATCACCATCGTGCGAATCTCGTCGTTGAGGGGCATCACCTCGTAGAGGCCGAGCCGGCCCTGATAGCCCGTGTTGCCACAGCGCATGCAGCCCACCGGCTCGTAGAGCTCGACACCCCACAGGTTGTCGGCCTCGCGGACCGAGTCGGGGACGTCTGCGACCCGCTTGCAGTTGGCGCACAGCTGGCGCGCAAGACGCTGGGCGACGACGCAGTCGATCGAAGCCGAAACCATGAACGGCTCGATCCCCATGTCGGTGAGCCGGCCGAGCGCACTGGCGGCGTCACGCGTGTGCAGCGTGGACAGCACGAGGTGGCCGGTGAGCGCCGCTTGGATTGCGATCTCGGCGGTCTCGCGGTCGCGGATCTCGCCGACCATGATCACGTCGGGGTCGGCGCGCAGCATCGAGCGCAGGCCGACCGCGAACGTCACGCCGGTCTTGACCGACACCTGCATCTGCTTGATGCCCGCGATCTGCGACTCGACCGGATCCTCGATCGTGAGGATGCTCTTCTCGCCGTCGTTGACGACCGACAGCGCGCCGTACAGCGTCGTCGACTTACCCGAGCCGGTCGGGCCGGTGACGAGCACCGCGCCGTAGGGCTTGGTCACCGCGGCGAGGAACTTCTCGCGGTCGGCGTCGTGCATGCCCAGCGACTCGAGCTCGCGGACCACGGCGCGCGTATCGAGGATTCGCATGACCACGCCCTCGCCCTTGACCAGCGGGAGCGTCACCACGCGGACGTCGATCCGGCGTCCCTCGATCGTCACGGCGAGGCGGCCGTCCTGCGGCAGGCGCTTCTCGGCGATGTCGAGGTTGGCCATGATCTTGATCCGGGAGATAACGCCTGGTGACATGCGCCGCGCAATCGTCGCCGCTTGGGCGAGCACGCCGTCGATCCGGAACTGGACCTTCATGTCGCCGGCCTCGGGGTCGAAGTGGATGTCGGACGCGCCCTGCTCGACCGCCTGGCCGATGATCGAATGCACGAGCTTGACGATCGGGGCGTCCGAGTCGGGCGCGTCGGCCAGCTTGAGCTCTACCTCGGGCTCGGAATCGGCCTCGATGTCGGCGACGGTCTCGTCGAAGCGGTTCAGGCGGCTGATCAGCGCCGACACGTCCTGGGCGCCGGCTGCCGCCGGCCTGACCTTCATGCCGATGATCATCGAGATCTCGTCGATCGTCAGGACGTTGGTCGGGTCGGCCATCGCCAGGATCACAGTGCCGTCCTCGAGGAAGCCGACTGGCACCGCCGCGTAGCGCTTGGCGACCTCGAGCGTCACCAGGTTGACGGCGCCCATGTCGACGTCGAACACCGACAGATCGACGTAGTCCAGTCCGAAGCGCTCGGCGAGAGCGCGCGCAAGCTGGTCCTGGCGGATGTGGCCCTGCTCGAGCAGCATCTGGCCGGTCGTCCGGCCCTGCTCACGAGATGCGCTGACCGCGGTCTCGACGTGGTCGCGGCGAGCGAACCCGAGGTCCACGACGATGTCGCCGATCAGGCTCTGCGAGCGCCCGCGCTTGGTCGGCGGGATCAGGCCGCGGGGGTAATCGAGGTCTTGGTCTTGGGGGGCAGCTGATTCGTCGCCCACAGCGGCGATGTCGGGGGCCGCTGAGTCGTCGGCTGACGCGGGGAGGAAACTCATCACCTGTCCACATCGGCAGCCTGGCCGAGACCTTGACTTCAGCTTTGTTAGAGCCCGCGGCGCACGCCGACTTCGTCGAGGTGCGCGAGCAGGTCGCCGGGGTCCTCGTAGACCCGGAAGGCGCCCGAGTAGAAGAGCTCCTCGCGGCCATAACCGCCCGACAGCAGGCCGATCCCGAGCGCGCGAGCGCGCTGTGCGGCGAGCAGATCCCACACGCTGTCGCCGACCACGATGCTGTCTTCGATGTCGACGCCGATGCGGTCGGCGGCGGTGAGGAACAGGTCTGGATCGGGCTTGGCGTAACGGACCTGATCGCGCGTGATCATCGGCGTGTCCGCTGGCAGGCCGAGCAGGTCGAGCGCCAGGTGCGCGTAGCGCTCGGCGCCGCTGGTGGCGATCGCCCACGGGACCTGGTTCTCGGTCAGCGTGGCCAGCAGCTGCGCAGATCCGGGCAGCGCCCGCACGCTGTCGAACTTCTCGATGTAGGCATCGGCGTGCAGGCCCGGGAGCCTGGCGAGCGTCTCGCGGTCGAGGTCGGTGTCGAGCTCGCGCGCAAGCGCCGTCACGAACAGGCCTCCGCTCATCCCGATCCGCCGATGGATCTTCCACACGGCGAGGTTGATGCCGACCTGCTCGAGCGCCTCGCGCCACGCGATCACGTGCTGGTAGACGCTGTCGATCAGCGTCCCGTCGAGATCAAAGAGGAAGGCCGGGGAGGTGGGACGGTCTGCGGTCACGCGCGGGCGGCGACCGTATCACCCCCGGCCGTCACAGCTGTCCGACGGGCCACCTCGGCGCGAACGACGGGCGCGACCTGGGTGCCGAACAGCTCGATCGAACGCATCACGTCGGCGTGGGCGACCGCGCCTACGCTCATCTGCGCGACGTAGCGATCGTGGCCGAACAGCTCGTGCTCGAACAGGAGCTTCTCGGCCACCTGGTCGGGCGATCCGACCGCCAGCGCGCCGCGCGGCGAGCGCAGCTCCTCGTACTGCTCGCGGCCGGCGGGCGGCCAGCCCCGCTCGCGGCCGATGCGGTTCATCATCTGCAGGTAGGAGTGCGCGACCGCCGAGTCGGCCTTCGCCGACGTCTCGGCCACGAACGCGTGAGTGTTGATCGCGAGCCTGGAGTCGCCGAGTTCGTGCCCGTGGGCGGTGAACGCGGTGCGATACAGCTTCACCAGCGGCGCGAAGCGCTCCGGCTGGCCGCCGATGATCGCGATCGTCAACGGCAGGCCGAGCGCGCCGGCGCGGATCACCGAATCCGGCGTGCCGCCGACCGCAACCCACACGGGCAGCGGATCCTGCACGGGCCGCGGCCACACGATCGCGTCGTTGAGGGCGGGGCGATGGCGCCCCGACCAGGTGACGCGCTCGCGTTCGCGGATCGCGAGCAGCAGCTCGAGCTTCTCGGCGAACAGGTCGTCGTAGTCGTCGAGGTCGTAGCCGAACAGCGGGAACGACTCGATGAACGAGCCGCGCCCCGCCATGATCTCCGCACGCCCGCCGGACAGCAGGTCGACGTGCGCGAAGTCCTGGAACACCCTGACCGGGTCGTCGGAGCTGAGCACGGTGACCGCGCTCGACAGCCGGATCCGCTCGGTGCGCGCCGCGATTGCGCCTAGGACGACCGCCGGCGATGACACGAGGTAGTCGGGGCGGTGGTGCTCGCCGATCGCGAACACGTCGAGGCCGAGTTGGTCGGCGAGCTCCGCCTCCTCGAGTAGCTGCGCCATGCGCTGCTGCGGGGTGACGTCGGGGGAGAGGTCCGCGAATGTGGCGATTCCGAGTTCCATCGAGTGTTTAGGATAGCACGGTAGTTGTGGACGCAACTGTCTATGTGCAAAACCGCCCACGGCTGCGTTCCGGGCCCGCGGTCGGGGCGATATGCCCCGGATAGCGGGCACAAGCGCCCACGCCTCGCGCTCGAATCAACGCCGTGGTCGCTTTTCCGCGCCGGCGACTCTGCAGAAGCCCCTCCGGAAACGAGTCGCGCCCCGTAACCGGCGGGAGGAGTCAAGGCCGGTCTCTCGGGGCGCGCTCTGAGGGAGGAGAGGGTGTTGCGGAAGCAATGATGACTCGCGGAGCTTTATTTGTCCAAGACGAGTATTTGAAGGGATCTATACGATCTGCTTATGGATCTCCGTCAGCTCAGGTACCTCGTCGCGCTCGCCGACGAGCGCCACTTCACCCGCGCCGCCGAGCGCGAGCACATCGCCCAGCCGGCGCTGTCGCAGCAGATCCGCCGGCTCGAGGATGAGGTCGGCGTCGCACTGGTCGAGCGCACGACGCGCAAGGTGTCGATCACCGAGGCCGGGGAGCTGTTGGTCGCGCGCGCGCGACGGATCCTGTCCGAGCTCAATGCCGCCGAGGCCGAGCTCGAAGCGCTGCGCGGCATCCTCACCGGCCATGTGTCCGTCGGCGCGATGCACACGATGGGGCCGGTCGACGTGTCGCTCGCGCTGGCGATCTTCCATCAACGCCATCCGGGCGTGGAGCTCACCGTCCTCGAGCAGTCAAGCGAGGAGCTCGCCGAGATGCTGCGCGACGACGTGCTCGACCTCGCGTACCTGTCGGTGACCGAGCGGATCGAGAGCCACGGCCTCGGGCTGCACCAGCTGGTCTCCGAGGAGCTCGTGGTGATCCTGCCGCGATCGCACCCTCTGGCCAAGCGAGCGGGGGTGCGCATGCGCGAGCTCGCCGGCGAGCAGTTCATCAGCTACCGCGAGGGCTCGCGCCTGCGCGAGCTGCTCAACCTCGCCGCCCGCGAGGCCGAGTTCGACCCGCAGGTGATGCTCGAATCCAACGAGAGCCAGCGGATCCGCCGCCTCGTCGCCCGCGGCATGGGCGTCGCGATCCTGCCGCGCTCTGACACCGAAGGCTCCGGCGCCGACGTGGCCGTGGTCAACCTCGACCAGCCGGCGCTGACGCGCGACATCACGCTCGCCTGGCGCCAGGGCCGACGCCACCCGCCCGCGGTCGCCGAGTTCATCGATCTGTCGCGCGACCTGTTCTCCGCCTCGGCCGCTTAAAACCGTCCACCCGAGCGTCGGCGGCTCAACCACCGTCGCCTGCGGACCGATCCCTGAACCGGTAAAGCAACGTTCACGGGAGAAACGAGACTGATGAGTAGCGGTATCGAGGAGCGGGCGCTCAACAGCGAAGTCGATATGCAGGAGCGCGTCCCCGGCGTGGGGTACAGCAAATCTTCAGACCCGGCCGTCGCGGCCCGCGAGGCGATCGCGTCCGCGACCGCTCGGCAGCCGGTTCGCGCCGGCGACCTCGTGATCGTGCTCGTGACCGCCGACCTGGATCCCGACGAGTTTCACGCCGCCGCGGTGCAGGCCGCAGCGCCCGCGGCGGTC
>DASSGR010000263.1:0-67486 GCA_035693425.1 Solirubrobacteraceae bacterium | reverse complement strand
CGTTCGGCGAGGAGCTGTCGCCGGCGGTGCTTCGCGTGCCGCCGGGCGACGTTGACGCGCTGGCGGCGGCCCTGCTGCGCATCGGGCGTGATGAGGGGCTGCGCTCCGAACTCGCGAGCGCTGCTCGTCGGACCGTGGAGGGGCTGACCTGGGAGGCCGCGGCGCGGGGTACGCGGGCCGTGTTCGCGGAGGTGGCATCGGGCCGAACGTCAACGGCGCATTGAGGGACGGGATGAGAGGGGGGACAACGCGACAACCGCGGCGAGATCGGCGAAGTGATCCGTACCAGCCCCCAAAACGGTGGTTAACACGGCACGCCTCCGCCGCCGGCGCGCGGTTGTCGTGATATGCCCCCCTTGCGGGCCCGCCCGGCTCAGGCAGCCCGGTCCAACCCCCAATCCTCCTCCTCAATGAGCCGTTTAAAAATCCGGCCCGCTACCCCACCCGGACCGCAGTCCCCCGCGCCGCAAGCCGCGCAAGCTTCACACGGGCGGTCTTGTCGAGCTCCACCTTGCGCAACCTGACCACGTTTGGCGTCACCTCGACGCATTCGTCCTCCCGCAGGAACTCCAGCGCCTGGTCGAGCGACAGCTGACGCTTGGGCACCAGCCGGACGAGCTCGTCGGCCGTCGAGGAGCGCATGTTCGTCAGGTGCTTCTCCTTGGTGGCGTTGACGTCGAGGTCCTCGGCGCGCGCGCTCTCGCCGACGATCATCCCCTCGTACACCTCCTCGCCGGGGCCTACGAACAGCGTCCCGCGCTCCTGCAGGTTGAACAGCGCAAACGAGGCCACCGTCCCCCGACGGTCGGCCACCAGCGACCCGCTGGGGCGGGTGCGCAGCTCGCCGTGCCAGGGCTCCCAGCGGTCGAACACGTGGTGCACGAGGCCGGTCCCGCGGGTCTCGGTGAGGAACTCGGTGCGGAACCCGATCAGTCCCCGCGCCGGGACCAGGTACTCCATGCGCACCCAGCCGGTGCCGTGGTTGACCATCTGCTCCATCCGCCCCTTGCGCATCGCCAGCAGCTGGGTGACCACGCCGACGTACTCGTCGGGAATGTCAACGCTCATCCGCTCCACGGGCTCGCACACGCGGCCGTCGACCTCTCGCGTGACCACCTGAGGCTTTCCGACGGTCAGCTCGAAGCCCTCCCGGCGCATCAGCTCGACCAGCACCGCCAGCGCCAGCTCGCCGCGACCCTGAACCTCCCACACGTCGGGCCGTTCGGTGTCGTTGATGCGCAGCGAGACGTTGCCCACCAGCTCGCGGTCCAACCGCGCGCGCAGCTGACTGGCGGTCAGCTTGTCGCCGTCCTGCCCGGACAGCGGCGACGTGTTGATGCCGATCGTCACCGACAGCGACGGCTCGTCGACCGTGATCACCGGCAGCGGGCGGGGATCGTCCGGGTCCGCGAGCGTCTC
The DNA here is from genome assembly GCA_035693425.1 of Solirubrobacteraceae bacterium. Classification (GTDB taxonomy): domain Bacteria; phylum Actinomycetota; class Thermoleophilia; order Solirubrobacterales; family Solirubrobacteraceae; genus Palsa-465. Next base: position 66,067 of record DASSGR010000263.1, on the reverse strand, counting down.
GCCGATCGTGATCTCCGGGATTCCCGCAACCGAGATGATCTCGCCGGGACCCGCCTCCTCAGCCTCGACGCGCTCCAAAGCCTCGGTGACGTACAGCTCCGAGACCCGAACCCGCTCGATCTCGCCATCGGCACGACACCAGGCGACCGTCTCTCCCCGCCGAATCGTGCCGTGCCGCACCCGGCAGATCGCCAGCCGGCCGACGTACGGCGACGCGTCGAGGTTCGTGACGTGCGCCTGAAGCGGATGCTCCGGGTCATACGAAGGCGTCGGGATGTGGTCGACCAGCAGATCGAGCAACGGTCCCAGATCGGTTCCCGGGTCCGAAGGATCCAGGGAGGCCCTCCCCTCGCGCGCATTGGTGTAGACGATCGGGAACTCGATTTGCGACTCGTCGGCGTCGAGATCGAGGAACAGCTCGTAGACCTCGTCGACCACCTCGTCGACGCGCGCATCCGGGCGGTCGACCTTGTTGACGACGAGGATCACCGGCAGCCGGGCCTCGAGCGCCTTGCGCAGGACGAACCGGGTCTGCGGCAACGGGCCCTCGCTGGCGTCGACGAGCAGGAGCACGCCGTCGACCATCGTCAGGCCGCGCTCGACCTCACCGCCGAAGTCGGCGTGGCCGGGGGTGTCGACGATGTTCAGCTTGACGCCGGCGTAATGGACGGCCGTGTTCTTGGCGAGGATCGTGATGCCCTTCTCGCGCTCGAGGTCCATCGAGTCGAGCACGCGGTCGTTCACGTCCTGGTTGGCGCGAAACGCCCCCGACTGCCACAGCAGGGCGTCGACCAGCGTCGTCTTGCCGTGGTCGACGTGGGCGATGATCGCGAGGTTGCGGATGTCGGTGCGGGCTGCCATGCCCGATTCACGATAGCCCGCCAAGCCCCACGACCCGCCGCCCACCGCCATTCATATGAACTGCGCAAATGCGAGCAAAAGCGGCATATGATGCCGCGAGTGATTCACGGCGGGGGACCACTGTGAGCGACATCCGCGACCCATACGAGGCAGAGCGCCTCGGCGTTGTCGCCCCCGATGAGCTGCACACGCGCAGGGATTTCCTCCAGCGCACGGCGGTCACCGCGGGCCTCGCAGCGTCGCTGGGGCTCACCCTGAACCCCGACACCGTGATCGCCGCGGCGGCACGACAGCAGCGCCGCGCCGCGATCCCCTCGCCCCGCAACCTCCCGATCGACACGTTCGTCGTGCTGATGATGGAGAACCGCTCGTTCGACCACTACCTCGGTTGGCTGCCGGGAGCGGACGGGCGCCAAGCCGGCCTGCGATTCACCGACACCCACGGGCGCGCGTTCTCGACCCACCGGCTGGTCAACAACTACCAGGGCTGCGGGTTCCTCGACCCCGACCACTCGTGGGACGGCGGGCGAACGGAGATGGACGGCGGCAAGATGGACGGCTTCCTGCGCGCCCAGAGCGACGTCTTCTCGATCGGCTACTACGCCGAGCAGGACCTGCCGTTCACACCCCACTTGGCCAAGGCGTTCACGGCGTACGACCGCTTCTTCTGCTCGCTGCTGTCGTCCACGTACCCCAACCGCGAGTACATGCACGCGGGCCAGTCCTACGGGATGATGGACAACACGGTCCCGATCTCTCCGAGCGGCCAGTTCGGCTTCCCCGACACGACGATCTTCCACGCGCTGTCGGCCAAGGGCGTCTCCAACCGCTACTACTACACAGACATCCCGGTCTCGGCGCTGTGGGGCGCTCCCGGGATCTCGCGCTCCAGTCCGGTCCAGGCCTACTACGAGCAAGCTGCCACCGGCACGCTGCCGGCGCTGTCGTTCGTCGACCCTGCATTCAACGGCGAGGACCAGGGGACCTCCGGCGACGAGCACCCGCACGGCGACGTCCGCGTCGGCCAGGCGTTCATCGCCGACGTCGTCCACGCGTTCCTGGAGTCGCCGCAGTTCAAGCGCGGCGCACTGTTCATCGTCTACGACGAGTGGGGCGGCTTCTTTGACCACGTCGCACCGCCCCGCGTGCCCGACCTGCGTGCCAGCTCGGACATCAACAAGGACTTCGGTCAGATGGGCCTGCGGATCCCGGCTGTGGTGGTGTCTCCGTACGCGCGGCGCGGCTACGTCGACCATTCGATCTACGGGTTTGAGTCGATCCTGAAGATGATCCGCTATCGCTACGGGATCGGGCCGCTGACCCCGCGCGATCTCTACGCGAACAGCATCGCCGCGTCGTTTGACTGGGAGTCAAAGCCCGACTACGACGTGCCGGCGCTGCCGACCCCGCCCCACATCATGGGCACGCCGTGCAGCGGCTCGAGCCCGCTCAGCGGCCTGCCGGTTCCGGTGCCGGCGCCGCCCGAGCCGCCTGTGCCCCTGGCCACCCGCGACAAGTGGAGGGCGCAGCAGCCGCAACAGCGCGCCAAGCCGCACGACCTCGCGAACCTGATCACCTCCGGTTACCTCGAGCGGCTGCACTTCAAGTACCGCCCGGCGACCCCGGCGAATATGTTCCGCCACCCGTCGAAGCTCGGGATGCGACCGTGAGCAGGATACGTCGACTCGCGTTGCTCGCCTCGGCCCTCGCGCTCCTCGCGACGGCAGCGGCCGGCGGCGACAGCTTCACCCCGGTGCGGCTCGGCATCACGATCGCTCCGGTGGCCCGTCTGCACCAGCCGCTCAAGGTCAGCGTCGACGTCAGCGCCGACCCCAGCGTGCTCGACAACGCGACGGGCCCGTTACGGATCCGCGTCAAGCTGGCGCAAGAGTGCGGCGGCACGTTCTCGACGACGCCCGGCGTCACGCTGCTCGACCAGCAACTGCGCCCTCAGCCCGCGACGGGGCGCCCCTACGACGCCAACGCGAGCGGATCCGGCAGGCCGACGCGCTACGGCGACCAGACGGTGTGCGCGTTCCTGGAGGAGAGCGGCGACAACCGCATGTTCGCCAACGACACCTCCAACCAGGTCAACGTCTCGCGCAAGTGCACGACGGCCGCGGCGACGTATGACTCCGCACGGCGCCGGCACGCGCGACCGAGCACGCTCAAGGCCGATCGTCGCGCCGCCCGTCGTGCCTGCGGGCCGGGTGTGCCGCTGTGAGACGGCTCGGACTCGCCATCGCGCTCGGCTGCTGCCTGTCGCTGGCCGCCTGCGCCGGCCACGCGCGAGCAGCGCTGCCCCCGATCCACCACGTGTTCGTGATCGTGCTCGAGAACGAGTCGGCCTCGACGACGTTCGGCCCCGGCAGCCCCGCTCCCTACCTATCTCAGACGCTGCGTGCGCAGGGGGCGTACCTGCCCAACTACTACGGCATCGGCCACGAGAGCAACGACAACTACATCGCGATGGTCTCGGGCCAGGCGCCTAACGTCGCCACCCAGGCCGACTGCCAGATCTTCTCGGACTTCGCGTCCAGTGCGCTAGGGCCCAACGGCCAGGCGCTCGGACCCGGATGCGTGTATCCGTCGAACGTGCAGACGATTGGCGACCAGCTGATCTCGGCGGGCCTGACCTGGCGCGATTACAACGAGGACATGGGCGCCGATCCCCAGCGCGAGTCGGCGGTGTGCGGCCACCCCGGCGTGAACACGCCCGACAACACGCAGAAGGCGACGGCTACCGACCAGTACGCCACTCGCCACAACCCGTTTGTCTACTTCCACTCGATCATCGACGACACCACGCTGTGCGACACGCACGTCGTCGGGCTCGACATGCTCAGCAAGGACCTCGCCTCGGTGAGCGACACGCCCAACTACGTGTTCATCACGCCCGATCTGTGCGACGACGGCCACGATGCGCCGTGTGCCGACGGTCAGCCGGGTGGCCTCGCGCAGGCCGACGGATTCCTGCGCCAGTGGGTCCCGCGGATCACCGGCTCGCCGGCGTTCAAGGACCAGAACGGCCTGCTGATGGTCATCTTCGACGAGGCCGAAACCAACGACGCCAGTTCCTGCTGCGGCGAGGTTCCCGGCCCGGGCTCACCGCTTCCCGGCATCTTCGGGCTGGGCGGGGGCGACACCGGTGCGGTCCTGCTGTCGCCGTGCATCGCGCCCGGCACCGTGTCGCAGACTGCCTACAACCACTACACGATGCTTCGCAGCGTCGAGGACCTGTTCGCGCTGCCGCATCTGGGCTACGCGGGCCTGTCGGGCGAGCAGTCGTTCGGCTCGGACGTGTTCACCCGCAGCTGTCCGCTGGCGCAGGCAAACGCGCCGCCGTCGATGCAGATCACAGCGCCTTCGATCGCCTCGAACGCCGCGACCAAGCCGCGGATTCCGGTGTCCTGGAGTGCGGTCGGCGCCGCCGCGAGCAGCTACACCGTCCAGGTGCAGCAGGGCGCGGGCGCCTGGCGGACGCTGCTTGCCGCCACCACCCGCCGATCGCTGACGTTCGCCGGACAGTCCGGACAGACGTATAGCTTCCGCGTGCGCGGCATCAACGCATCGGGCCTGGCAGGCGCATTTGCCACGGCAACCACCGTGACCCCGACGGGCGTGCACCCGAACGGCGCTCGCTACACGGGGGGCTGGCACGTTTCCAAGGTCAACGGCGCCTGGCAGGGACACGCCATCAAGGCCTCCAAACCCAACGCCAAGCTAACCCTCAGATACATCGGCGGCGCGCTCGAGATCATCGGCGACCGTGGTCCCAAGGGAGGCCGGGCGCGCGTCACGTTCGACGGTCACAGCACCACGATCAACCTACACGCCGCCCAGGCGCTGACGCGGGAGGTCCTCTACCGACGGTCCGCCGCCGCAGGGGCGCACCGGCTGACGCTGAAGGTGCTAAGCGGAATCGTCGCGCTCGAGGGGCTGGCGATCAGCTCCCGGACCGGCTGACAGCTCCCCCGGTGCGCGCTCTGCCGATCCCAGCGCCCCTCGCGATCCCTGGGGGAGCTGACCGGCCGCCGCCTCGCCGTCGGCCACCGCGACCCCGCGGATCGCATCGATCGCCGGCTTGACCAGGTCGATCGGGAACACGATCGTCGAGCTCTGGTTTGCGCCGATCTCGCGCAGCGTCTGCAGGTAGCGCAGCTGCAGCGTCGTGGGATTGCGGCCGATCACGTCGGCGGCCTCGGCGAGCTTCGCGGCCGCCTGGAACTCGCCTTCGGCGTTGATGATCTTCGCGCGCCGCTCCCGCTCGGCCTCCGCCTGACGGGCGATCGCGTGCTGCATCCGCTCGGGAATCTCGACGTCGCGGATCTCGACCGTGGTGACCTTGATCCCCCAGGGCTCGGTCTGCGAGTCGATCACGTGCTGGAGGCTCTCGTTGAGTTTGTCGCGCTCGGCGAGCAGCGAGTCCAGGTCCACGCCGCCGAGCACCGAGCGCAGCGTGGTCTGGGCGATCTGAAGCGTCGCGTTGTGGAAGTTTTCAACCTGCGTGACGGCACTGTTGGCGTCGACCACGCGGTAGTAGCACACCGCCGTCACCCGCACCGGGATGTTGTCGCGCGTGATCGTCTCCTGGGGCGGGACCGTGAGCGTGACCGTGCGCAGGCTCACCCGCACCATGCGGTCGATCGACGGCACCAGCAGCACGAGGCCCGGTCCACGCTGATCCATCAGCCGTCCCAGTCTGAACACCACCGCGCGCTCGTACTCGCGCAGGACCCGCACCGACGCGGCCGCCACGGTCAGCCCGATCACGACCAGCACGACTAGAACGATCAGGATCGCGGTCACGTCAGCTCCCACTCCTCGGCGGGGCGGACCCCCACGGTCAGCCCACTCAGGTGCTCCACCACGACTTGGTCGCCGACGTGCAGCTCGGCGCCGTGCTCGTCGACGATTGATCGCCGCGCCCGCCACAGCGCTCCGTCGACTAGCACGCTTCCGGTCGGCTCGGCCCAGCTGCGAACCACCCCCGTGTGTCCGATCAGGCCTTCGGGCCCGGCGCGCACCCGGCGCCGCCGCACCGCCAACCCCTTGGTCACCGACAGTGCCACCGCGCCGACCCCGATCGCCACCAGCAAAAGCGCGCTGATCACAGCGAGCGCGACCCCTCCGCCCAAACCGCTGACGGCGAGCACCGCACCCACGCCGATGGCAAGGACGCCAGGCCCGCCGAGCATCCCCAGCGAGGGCACATGCGCCTCGGCCACGATCACGATCGCCCCCACGATCAGAAGCGACACGCCGAGTGCGGTCATACATCAATGGTACGCCTGTCGACCGGCCGGTCGAAGGCGTTGGCTACGCCCGTGTCAGCGATCTGGCGGCAAGCTCGATCAGGTCGACGCATGCGTCCAGCGGCATCGCGGTCGAGTCGATCCGCAGGTGGTAGAGCGTCGGATCGTCGACGTCGACGCCGTAGAACTGCTTGAGGTAGGCGGCATGAGCGCGATCCAGCCGGCGGACCGTCTGGCGCGCAGTCTCCTCGTCGACGTTCTGCAAGAGAATCGCTTGCCGCACCCGCCGTTCGACGGGACCGTCCAGCCGCACTCGAAGCGCCCGTGGGTTCTCGCGCAGCACTACGGCGCCACCGCGCCCGAGGATCACGCCCTTGCCGGTTTCGGCCTGCCGGCACAGCACCTCCTCGGTCGCGCGCCTGAAGTCCTCCCCCGACATCGCCTGCGCCGGAAGTGGTGTCGGGGCGCCGGTGTCGGACCCGAGAAAGCCGCCGAGCATCCGTTCGAGAAAGCTCGGAGCCGTCTGCTCGTCGTGCGCGACCGCCTCGTCGAGCGGGACGCTCAGTTGCTCGGCCACCGCGGTGGGGATCGCGCGATCGACGAACGGCACACCCAGACGCTCCGCGAGCGCCGGTCCGATGCGGCCTCCGCCGGCGCCGTAGGAGGCCGAGAGCGCGACGAGCATCAGGGCCTCAGCGTTCCCCTGACCGCGGGGCCGGCAAACGGAACTGCGCTCAGGCCGACAGCGCCCGGCGCATGGCGCTGCGCCCGCGCTTGTGCTGGAACATCGCAGAGTCCGCGCGGCGCAGCAGGTCGTCGGCGGTGTCGGCGTCGATCGGGAACACCGCGCGCCCGACGCTCGCGCCGAGGCGCAGCTCGTGCCCGGCGATCTTGAAGGGGGCCTCGAACGCGCGAGTGAGTCGCGCGATGACCGCGTCGGCCTCTTGGGGCGAGGTGTGATTGTGGATCAGGATCGCGAACTCGTCGCCGCCCAGCCGGGCCACCGCGTCGTCGGCCCTGGTGGAGCCCAACAGACGCTGACCCACGGCGACCAGCAGCTGGTCGCCGACCTCGTGGCCGAACTCGTCGTTGACCGGTTTGAATCCGTCGAGGTCGACGTAGAACAGCGTGAGCGACTGGCTGCGCTGCCGGGCGCGGTTGATCGCGACGCGCAGCTCCTCAGTGAACTGGAGGCGGTTGGCCAGCCCGGTGAGCTGGTCGTGCAGCGCCTGATGGGTGATCTGGTCGACCAGCGCGCCGTTCTGGAGCGCCGTGGTCGCCTGAGCCGCAACACCCGAGAGTCGGTCCAGCAGATCGGGGCTGGGCTTGAGCCGCTCGGGACGCTCGGTCACCGACACCGCCAGCAACCCCAGCAGCGCGTCCGCCGTGGCCAGCGGCACGATGATCGTCGCCTTCGCCCCGAGGCGCGCGGCCAGCTCGCGCAAGATCGGGTCACCGTTGTCGGCGTCGACGAAGATCGGCTCCTGGGCGGGGTTGTTGAGCAGGCGCTCCAGCGGGCCGCCGGGCGCCGGCGCTCGCGACTTGAGCTCGTCGAGATCCTCGACCCCGTCGCTGCGGTGGGAGGCCTGCCGAACGAGCTCCCCGCGAGACGGGTCCCACAGGTACACGCCCACGCCGTCGCAGTCGACCACAGAGGGCACTGCATCCACCAGCCGCAACGCCACCTCCCGGCTGGTTCCGGCACGCGCAAGCGCCCGCGCCAGGTCGAGCAGGGCGGCCGACTGGTCGTAGCGTTGCTGGGCCTCCATCAGCGCCCTTGCGCCGTCCAGCGCGCTGGCTGCGTAACGCGCGTACACCTGCAGCAGCTCGCGCTCCTGGGGGAAGAAGCGCTGGTCGGCGTGGTGCATCGCGAGCAGCCGGCCGTACTCGTGTCGGTTCGAGCCGACGGGGACGACGAGCCACGAGTCGGGATGCGACGCGGGGTGGCGCTCCAGCACGAGCTTGGCGTACTCCATCGCCTCTTCGTCATCAAAGCCCTTGTGGTGGCAGTGGATCTCACCGTCGGGCGTCAGGCGCACGGCCACCAGATACCGCGGCGCGCGCACCTCGACGGCGGCTCGATCGGTGATCCGGGCAAGGACGTCGTCGATGTGATCCGCCGCGATCAGGTCGGATGCCGTGGCGAACATGCTGTGCAGGCGCTCGCGCATCGCGTCGAGCTGCTGGCGAAGCGCGGCCACCTGGCCGGATGCGTCAGCGGAGGCCTTGGCCTGGTCGGCGTCCCAGGTGATCCGGTAGCAGCACTGCGAAGCGCCATGCGCCGCGCATTGATCGTGCTGGACATCCGCTCTGGGGAGCCCGAACAGGACTGGGGTGGTGCTCAGCAGGCCGCGCGTCCAGGAGCAGTGATGCGCGCTGCGCTCGAACCCGGGCGCGGCGGTGGCGACGATCTCGGCAAAGCCCGGACCGGCGTCGGTCGCTTCGAGGTGCGCGGCGACGCTGAACTTGCTCGCGGAGGTCGCAATCTGGCGGTACACGTTCTCCGGCGATCCCAGCGAGCGCAGCAACGCCGCGACGGGCGACGCGTTGAGCCGCTCGGCCGCGTCCGCGCCCACCGCGCGGGCGAAGTCAGGGTGATGCGTGACGTCCGTGCCGGCGCGCCACAGGGCGATCGCCTCGTCGTAGGAGATCCAGTTCGTGATGTCGAGCAGATACTCGGGGGAGCGCTCCGAGCCGGCGAGCGCAAGCAGCTTGCCGACCGCCTGATCCCCGCCGAACGCGTGTACCCGAGCCAGCAGTACCGCGCTCATCGAGCACGAGAAGTGGTTGCCGTCGGCGGCAGGTTCGGGGTCGGGTAGCACGCCTCCCATGCACGGGTTATCGGAAGTCAGACGCCAATCGATTCCGTAGGAACTACGTAATGGACAACTTGGCGCTCCCCGCGAGTAGGCTGTCGCCGACAGCCCTGACCGCGTTAGGGTTCGGGATCCTGATACTCACAGTCGACCGGAGCGGAAGATGACGAGCACCAATGCCAGCGCACACGTCACGGACCTGGCCGGCCTGCGCGACAGCGCCGGAACCCACCTCGGCTACACCGAGTGGGAGGAGATGACCCAGGAGCGGGTCAACCAGTTCGCCGACGCGACCGGCGACCATCAGTGGATCCACGTCGACGTCGAGCGGGCCAAGAGCACCCCGTTTGGCGGGACCATCGCCCACGGCTTCTTGACCCTGTCGCTGACGGCCCTCATCGGACAGCAGCTGCTGAAGGTCACCGACGCAAAGATGGGGATCAACTACGGGGTGGACCGCGTTCGCTTCCCGGCCCCGCTGAAGGTCGGCGCGCGGTGGCGGGGCGGCGCCGAGATCATCGAGGTCACGGAGGCCGGCGGCGGGCTCCAGGTCAAGCAGCGGATAACGATCGAGGCCGAAGGCTCCGAGAAGCCCGTGTGCGTGGCCGACTGCCTGGTTCGCATCTACGGGTGACGATCGACGTCGACAGCCTCAAGGCGATCGACGTGCACGTGCACGCCGAGCGCAACCACGCCGAGCCGCAGGATGAGGTCACCACGGGCCTGCTCGAGGCTGCCGCCAGGTACTTCGGCGCCGAGCCGATCCAGCCGACCGCACAAGAGGTCGCCGACTACTACCGCGAACGCGGGATCCTCGCGGTTGTGTTCACCGTCGACGACGAGGCGGGCATGGGCCGCCGGCGCCTGGGCAACGACGAGGTGCTCGAGGCCGCCCGTGCCAACCCCGACGTGATGATCCCGTTCGGCAGCGTCGACCCGCACAAGGGCAAGCTCGGCGTCCGCGAGGCGCGCGAGCTGATCGAGGCCGGCGTTCGCGGGTTCAAGTTCCATCCCAACACGCAGGCGTTCTGGCCCAACGACCGGGAGTACTTCCCGCTGTATGAGGTGATCGCCGAGGCCGGTCTGATCGCGCTGTTTCACTCGGGCACGACCGGCATCGGCGCGGGGATGCCGGGCGGCGGCGGCGTGTGTCTGAAGTACTCAAATCCGATGGCCGTCGACGACGTCGCCGCCGAGTTCCCCGAGCTCGACATCATCCTCGCCCATCCCTCGTTCCCATGGCAGGACGAGGCCCTGGCGATTGCGGTGCACAAGCCCAACGTCTACATCGACCTGTCGGGCTGGTCGCCGAAGTACTTCCCGGACAACCTCGTCCAGTACACCAACACGCTTCTCAAGAACAAGATGCTGTTCGGCTCCGACTATCCGCTGATCTCGCCCGACCGTTGGCTGTCTGACTTCGAGAAGCTTCCGATTCGCGACGAGGTGCGTCCGCTCGTGCTCAAGGAAAACGCGGCGAAGCTGCTCGGCTTGCGCTGAGCGCTACAGCCCGCCCGAGAGGCGGTTCATCACAGCGCGCATCCCTTCGATCACCGCCGCGCGCTCGCGTTGTGGGACGTCGGCGAGGATCTGTTCCTGGATCCCGGCGACCGCCCGATCGGCGTCCCGGAGGAGGTCACGGCCCTTCTTGGTCAGCGTGCCGCGCAGGATCCTGGCGTGGTGCGGATCGGGCTCGCGGACCACGAGTTCACGGCGCTCGAGCCTCGACAGGATCTCGATCATCGACTGCGGGGTCACCAGCGACCGGCGGGCGAGCTGAGCATTCGAGAGTCCGGGACGAGCGCCCAGGACGGACATTGCCGTGTACTCCTGAACGCTCAGTCCGCATTGGGCCAGCCGCGTGCGCATCTCGCGCCTGATGCCCTGCTGCACCCGGCCCACCACGTAGATGAACGACGGCGGTGGCTCTCGGTTGGCTCGCGCCCTTGGCATGCGTTTTCACGCTACCGGAGGGGGCAAGCCCTGTAGCGTCTGCACCACCCGTTCACCCCGGCAGGGTGAGGCCGGCTCACCCCCGACACCACGAACATCCACCGCCACCCGTGGAAAGAGCCTCTCTTCCGTATGTAGCGCTCGGCGCGGTAGCCGCCGGCGAGCGAGGCTCGCGCGCGATCGCCTCGGTCGGCATCCGCGTCGCGGGAGTGGCGATGCGTCCGGCCGGCGTCGTGTGGCGCTCTCCGCTGGGCGCGCCCGTGCGAAACCGGGTGGCGGCTGCGTCCGACGCCCTGGAGCGCACCGGGCGGGAGCTGGTCGCGCGCACGAGCGACCAGGCGCGGGACACCGGGTCCAGGGAGTTGAAGCGGCTGGGCGATCAGCTCAGCGAATCGGGACTGCCGGACGAGGTCATCGACCGCCTGCTGTCCAGCGGCGCCTTTGACCGGATCATCACGGTCGTGATCAACCATCCCGCGACCGAGGCGCTGGTCGTCAACGTGGTCGACGAGCCTGCGCTCGAGCGGCTGGTCTCGCGAGTGATGGAGAGCCGGCTGGTCGACGGGATCACCGCCCAGTTGCTCGCCAGCGAGGAGATGCAGTTGATCCTCGACTACGTCACCCGGTCACCGGAGTTGCGCGCAGCGCTGGCCCACCAGACCGCTGGGATGGCCGAGGACGTCGCTATCGGCGTCAGGTCGCGCACGTACAACGCCGATGCTGCGGCCGAGCGTTTCGCGCGCCGCCTGCTCAAGCGGCGATCCAAACCCGAGCCACAACAGTGACCGAAGAGCCCCAGATCCATGTCGGCTACGCCGGACTCGTGACCAGAGCGGTCGCACTCGGAATCGACGCGCTCGTGGTCAACCTCATCGCCGTGATCACAGGGGCTCTGGTCAACTTGATCGCCTCGTTCTTCGGGAGCAGCAACACACTCAGTCCGCTCGAGGCTCTGCTTGGTGGGGCAGCGTGGCTTGCCTGGGGCGCGTTGTACTACACGGTGTTCTGGAGCCTCACCGGACAGACCCCGGGAGACCGCCTGATGGGAATCAGGGTGTACAGCACGGCTTCGGACCGGATCCACATCCGCCAGGCGTTCATCCGCTACTGGGCGATGCTGCTCGCCTTTCTGCCGTTGGGCGCTGGGTTTCTGCCTGTGCTGTACGACGATCGGCGGCGCGGTCTGCACGACCGGATCGCCAACACGGTGGTGCGGTGGGACGAGGGCGAGGAGGTCACCGCGATGCCGGCCTCACCGGTCGCGGTGACCCCTGTGGCAGAGCTTCCCCCCGGCGCGGACGCCGGGACGATGCACGCTCCTACTGCGTGAGCACATCATCCGAATGGGATGACCCGCGCACCTATGGGCTGTCATACGCTTGCCGTCACTCATTCCGCACAAGGGCAAGGACGGAGGGCACTAATGGCCGATATCAACGTTGACGAGCTCGGGCCGGTCGATTACGTCGTGGTCGGGTTTCCCGCCGACAAGGCGGACTTTTCGGGAGCGATGGCCGACGAGCTGAAGAAGCTGATGGAAAGCGGCACCGTACGCGTGCTCGATCTCCTGATGGTCACCAAGGACGAGGACGGCACAGTCTCGGTCGCCGAGCTGCGGGATCATGACGACAGCCTGGTCGGCGAGCTGCGATCGCTAGAGGCGGATCTGTCGCTCATGCTTGCGGTGGAAGACGTCGAGCGGCTCGGCGGTGATCTCGAGCTCGGGAGTGCGGCTGCCGTGCTTGTCTGGGAAAACACATGGGCCGCTCCGTTCGCGTCGGCGGTTCGCCACTCCGGCGGAGAGCTGCTCGCCATGGGTCGCATCCCTACACAGGCGCTCATTGCGGCAGCCGAGGAGGACGTCGAGGCGGCCCAGGCAGAAGCGTGACACTGGCCCTCTGATAGGACGAGTGGTCGTCCTGCACGCCGACCTGTCGCCGGACACCTACCTTCAGCTCGCGCCGGGCATCCGCACGCGCCTGGATGCGGTCGGCCACGTGCTTGTCGACGCGCCAGACGGCACGATTATCGACGCCGGTCCGCGAGGGTTTCAGACGTTGTCGATGTTCGCCCGGCCGCTCACCCTCGGAGCCGCGCTCATGCGACTCGAGAACACCAGCAATGGCTCGACCGATTTCGTGCCGACGCTGAGCGTGATCAACATGCTGATCGAGGAGGGCGCGCTCGTGCCACCTGACGCAGATCGGACCCCGACAAGGGGCTGGGCCGATCCCGTCGAGCACGCGCGCATGCTCCACGACGACCGACGGACCAGCGACTACGTCGCCGCCCTGTCGGCGGCGGTGCGGCCCGACGACATCGTTCTCGACATCGGCACAGGCAGCGGGGTGCTCGCTATCGCTGCCGCACGCGCGGGAGCGCGTCACGTCTACGCCGTCGAGGCCAGCGATATCGCCGACGTCGCCGAGCGCGTGTTCGCCGCGAACGACATGCAGGACAGGGTGACGCTGATCCGCGGGTGGTCAAGGGACGTCGAGCTGCCCGAGCCGGCGGACGTGCTTGTGGCGGAGGTCATCGGTAACGAACCATTCGAGGAGGAGATCCTCGAGACGACGCTCGACGCCCGACGCCGGCTGCTGAAACCCGACGCGCGGCTCATTCCGCACACTCTCGAGCTGGTGGCGCGCCCGCTGCTCATCTCGGAGACGGAGGCCAGGCAGCGCACGATTGGCTCGAAGGCCATCCAACGGTGGCGACAGCTCTACGGGATCGAGTTCCAGCCACTGCTCGATGCCGCCTTCCACGGGCCGGTGAACAACCCGACAGAAGCAGAGGTTCTCGCTCAATGGCCACCAGTGGGTCCGCCGGTCACCCTCGCGACTGTCAAGCTCGGGCGCTACCAGCGGCCCACCGTCGACGCGTCCGCTGCGCTGGCCGTCGCGGACGCCACGTGGGTGAACGCAATCGCCGTGACGTTTCGCGCGCACCTACATGGAAGCGTCGTCCACACGCTCGACCCCTGGACGTGGCCGTCCTCGAGTTGGGCGACGTCGGTGTGGGTACTTCCCGACCCCGTACGAGTGCGGGCCCCCGACAGCTTGCGGGTGCGCTACTGCCGCCGGGTGCAGGGTCGGACCGACGGATTGAGCTGCGACGTTTCGCCCGTTTCGGGTGATGGCGGTGACCTCGAGCGGCACGATAGTGGTAGTTCGGCTTCGGCGAAGTCGCCGGAGCCCTGACGCCAACGTCGAGATCAGGAGGACGCGATGGGATTTGTACGTCGACGCGCTCGCCGCCGGACCGCGCTGGTGGTTGGCGGAGCGGCTTACGCATACGGCAAGCACCGGCAACGTCAACAGGAACAGGACTACGACCAGGGCGGATACGACCAGGGCGGATACGACCAGCCGGCGCCCCCGCCGCCGCCCGCCGCTGCGCCTGCGGTGGCCGCGCCGAGCCCGGCCATCGACTACGACCAGCTCGCGGAGCTTGGGAAGCTGCACGCCGATGGCACCTTGACCGACGAGGAATTCGCGGCTGCCAAGGCCAAGATCCTCGGAGCCTGACCCAGCGCGATCGCCGCATGCGTTCGCCCGCGCGCGGGCGGAGGTGAGGGTTGCCCGAGCTCATCGTCGAGGACTCGCCCGACGCCGCCGATCTGGCGCTGCTGGAGGAACAGGTGGCGGCCGCGGCGATCGCCGCTTCGGGACTCGGTGACGAGCAGGAGTTCGCGATCTTCGCTCGAGACGACGACGGCCGCATCGTGGCCGGCATCTCGGCAATTGTCTGGGGCGGGTGCTGCGAGTTGCAGGCGATGTGGGTCAAGGAATCGCTGCGCAGTGGCGGCCTGGCGTTCGCGCTCATCGCCGGCGCGGAGGCCGAGGCCCGCCGGCGAGGCTGCGCGCTCGTCGCATTTCACGCGTATGACCTGCTCACTCGCGGTCTATACGACCGGCTCGGATACGAAACCGTCGGTGTGATCGAGAACTGTCCGGCGGGAAGCGCCGCACGCTGGTACCGCAAGCTCCTGTGAGCGCGGTGCAAGTGCCCTCTAAGTCACTTTTCTCTCATAGACATCACGATCGCCTTTTCGGACGCGAACTCCGCTTCGGTCAGAGCCCCGGCGTCTCGAAGTGCCGTCAGCCGCTCGAGCCGAGACAGGCGCTCGTCCTGCGACCACAGGATCGGTGGGCCAGCTCCGCCCGCCATCGGCGGCGCCGCAGGTGGCGGGGCTCCGCGACCGTGCCGCCGCATTCGCCAGTTTGCGACGCGCGCCCGCATCCCCGACATCGCGTCGCCGAACTGAGCATCCGGGAACTCCTCGGCCGTCTGGCGGCGAAGTGCCTCGACCCCGAGCCAGGACAGGACCAAGAGGATCAGCACCGGAATCGGTTTGCGGGTCGCCGGGATCGGGCCCCACAGCACGATCAGCAAGATGATCGCGATGACGACGCCGTAGGTGGTGAATGGGCGCAGGCGGAACCATGGGGCAGCGGCGCGCCGGAAGGCCACCGCCGGGCGCGTGTTCCCGGCCAGCGAGGACGCCAGCATCACCGCGAGGCCGACGATGATGATCGACTGACCGATGTCCGAGAGCAGCCTCGTGCCGATCGTCCAGGCGCCGTCGGCGGCGGGTCTGGCGGCCTCGGTCGACGCCAGCGCGTTGACGATCTGGTTGCCGGCGACATTGCGCGCGATGAGCACAACGAGGCCGGCGATCACGAGGTCGATTCCCACGACGAACAGGGCGTGACGGCGGCGGCCCGTGTACAGGTATACGCAGAGCGCGAACAGGAGCAGCGCGACGGCGGGCAGGATGATCGTCAGTCCCTTGACCAGCTTCACTGAGTTCTGCACGGTGCTGATCTGGTTGCTCGACATGATCTTCAGCCGGCCGGCCCCCGCCGGCAGCGCTTGCGCCACCGAGGCCGGCAGTCCGAGCTGCGTCGTGAGCTGCCCCATCAGCGGGCGTAGGTCGATGTAGACGGCGTTGCCGTTCAGGGTGATCGCGTTTGACTTGTTCTCGACGATGTTGATGAACTGCTGGGCGGTCAAGCGCATGGCGTTCTGCCAGGCTTCCTGTACGCGGGGGCGCCCGAGAAACTCAAAGGCGGCCTTCTGCGCGACGGTGCGCAGGCCCCCGGCGACCGGTCCAGCGAGCGGCTGGAGGCGCGGCGGCAGCGCGGACTGCAGCTCGCCGGCGACGTTGACGTTGGCGTACACCTGGTCGACCATGAAATCGGCGACCTGGGTCTTGATCGCATCGTTCTGGAGCAGCTGCGAGCTCGTGTCGGCCCAGTTGTTGGCGTTGAGCACCTGCCGGTTGGCCCACACCGCCAGCGCCCCGAACGCCACGAGGACGGTCGCCAGCACCAGCAGGACACGGATCAGGATCCGCCTACCGCGGGTGGTCGCAGGCGGCGAACCACCAGCGTCGGCTTGCTTGGGCCCGCTGGCCTGTGTCTGTTCCTCGTGCTCCACGGCTCTCGGGGAAGATCCTCGATCTGCCTCGGGTGATGGGCAATCACCCGACGGGGGTGATTGCCGTTTACGTCGTGTGAACCAGGGTCGGCCCAGGCGACGCAACCATGCCGGGTCTGTTCACCCTCGCCGGGTGAGGATGGCTCACCCCCAGGGGCGCGAGAGTGCCGATCGAAGTGGCACCCGCCAGCTATGAGATCCGGATCAAGGGCAAGGTCGGCGATCCGGTACTCGCGTCGTTCTCCGAGCTCGAGGCGTCGATCAAGCCGGCCGAGACGGTGCTGCGAGGAGAGCTCGCAGACCAGGCGGCGCTGCATGGCCTGCTGGACCGGATCCAGGCGCTTGGGCTGGAGCTGATCGAGATCCGCCAGGTGGGGATGGACACACGAACGGGCCCCTGAAGCCGACTCTGGCCGGCACGCCCGGGCGCGCCCGCATGGGCGTCACACTATGGTGTTGGTGCGGGCACGCCCGCGATCGTTGATTTCCAACCGCATCGGATCTAGATTTGTCTTGACTCTGACAACTTAGGTCCGCAACCCGAGGCTCATGCTCCGGCTACCGCTTGGTGAGAGGTCCGCAGGCCTGGCGCTCACCGGTCATGCAGTGCCCGATGCCGCAGGACGCCCGCTTGGCCCGGTCAGGGTCCGGTGGTCGACGGCGACAGGGGGTAGATACCTGCTCGACCTGCTCCTGCTGGTCGCGGCGTACTACGCCTCCGCGCACCTTGGGTACGCTCTGGAGTTCACGGGCCCGGTCGCGTCGATCGTGTGGCTTCCGGTCGGAGTCGGGGCCGCGTTTCTGTATCTGCGCGGGCCGGCGCTCTGGCCGGGGGTGGTGATCGGCGATCTGCTGGTCAACAACTATTCGGAGCTTCCCGTCGGCTCTGCGGTCGGTCAAAGCTTCGGCAACCTGCTCGAGATCTTGGTCTGCGTTGCCGTGCTTCGGCGACTGATCTCCCGCGAGCGGCCCCTCTGGAGCATTCCCGGGTTGGCGGTCATGCTCGGCGCGATCACTGCCGGGACTGCGATCAGCGCCACGATCGGCTCGGTGTCGCTGATCCTCGGAGGGGTCGTGACGGGCGATTCTGTCCCGCACCTGTGGCGAACGTGGTGGCTTGGCGACTTCTGCGGCGCGCTGCTCGTGCTCTCGCTCGTGCTCGCGTGGGTGCCGCTACCCGCGCGGCCGTGGTTCCAGGGACACCTCGCCGAGATCACGCTGCTGCTCGTCGTGCTCGTGGGGCTGGGCTTCATCACGATTCACGCCAGCCGTCCGCTCAGCTACCTCGCTTTCCCGGCGCTGATCTGGTCGGCGCTGCGCTTCGGGCCGCGGGGAGCGACGCTGGCGATGACGATCACGGCGACGTTCACGATCTGGGGAACCACCCACTTCCATGGCCCGTTCGCTTTTCATCCGCTGAGCCGCGGCGTGCTCGAGACGCAGCTGTTTCTGCTGGTCACGTCGCTCTCGGCACTGTCGGTGGCCGCCTTGGCCTCCGAGCGCGAGGCGCTGTCGCGAAGGGTGCAGGCCTCGCGCAAGCGCATCGTGATGGCAGCCGACGAAGAGCGCAGGCGTCTGGAACGCGACCTTCACGACGGCGCGCAGCAGCGCCTGGTGGCGCTAGCCGCCCACCTCGGCCTCGCTGCCGGCAGGGCGCGAGAGGCGCCGGCGACGGCAGGCGCTTCGTTTGAGTCCGCGCAGGCGGAGCTGCTGGTGGCGATCGACGAGCTGCGTGAATTCGTGCACGGCATCCATCCGACGGCGCTGCGGCACTTCGGCCTTGCCAGGGCGATCGAGATCGTCGCTGCGCGATCTGCCACGCCGGTGGAGATCATCGAGCTTCCCGACGTGCGCCTGGACGAAACGGCCGAGGCCACGGCCTACTACATCGTGCTCGAGGCGGTCACCAACGCTCAGCGCTATGCCAACGCGTCGGCGGTCAGGGTGCGTGCGCACATGGACGACTCCAGCCTGGCGCTCGAGGTCGAGGATGACGGCGTGGGCGGCGCCGTCGAGCGCAGCGATCTCGGACTACAGGGACTCCGCGACCGGGTCGAGGCCACGGGCGGCACGTTCACCGTGCACAGCGCGGTCGGCCACGGCACCCGCATCGAGGCGCGGATACCGGCCGCCGTCACCGGCTAGGACGAGCGGCCGCCGTCCTCGCTGGCCAGATACACGAGTGCGGCCTTCACGCGACGGCTGACGTCATCCGGCGCGGCCAGGTTGAGCTTCATGAAGATCGCGTTGATGTGCTTCTCGACCGCCCGTTTGGTAAGCACCAGCGATTCTGCGATCGCGCCGTTGCTCTTTCCCTGAGCCAGCTCGGCCAGCACCTCGCGCTCGCGGGGGGTGAGGTCGCGCAGCGGGGATGTGGCGTCGTTCGCGTGGGCCTGGACCAGCACCTCGATCACCTTCGAGTCGACCGCCGATCCGCCTGACGCCACTGCCTTGATCGCGCTCGCGAGCTCGCGCGGGTCGTTGAGACGTTCCTTGAGCAGATAAGCGCGGCCGCCCGATCCCGATTCGAGCAGCGCCAGCACGTACTCCGGGTCGGCGAACTGGCTGAGCACGACGACTCCGATCTCGGGATGGGTCGTTCGCAGCTCGCGGGCGACCTGGATTCCCTCGTCGGTGCCGGTCGGCGGCATGCGGATGTCGGTCAGCACGACGTCGGGCTCCTCCTCCTCGATCGCGCGCAGGAGCGAGTCGCGATCGGTGCAAGTGCGCGCCAGATCGATGCCGGCGGCATGGGTGAGGATCTGCTCGAGCGCCTCGCGAACGAGATACGTGTCGTCGGCGATAACGACCCGGATGCGTTCCCCCTCCTGGGGCCCGTCGCCCCGACGTCCGGCCCGCGATCCGATCACGATCATTGTCCCTTCACCTGAGAACGTCCCTACGCAGGGCCTAGGCTAGCGGGTGTTTGTGACCGCTCGGGATGAGGGTCGCTTTGTGGTATCCATATCCCCTCGGGAGCGGGTGTACGCACCCCCACGCGACGGTCACCGACGGCTCCGGGCACCCACATGCGGGCATCATTGACCCCCTGATTGAGCGCGCACATACTCGCGCCATGACTCAGCCACGGTCGCCGACGTCGACCGTGCGCGCTCTGCGGATGGGGACGGCCGTTGCACTCAATCGGATCGTACCGCCGCGGCCCAGCCCTGGAACCGTGCAGCGCGCACGCCTCGCCGAGCTGCTCGACAAGGCGACGAGTCGGCCGCTGACCGTGGTCACCGGACCCGCCGGCGCCGGCAAGACGACGCTGATGTCCTCGTGGCTCCAAGAGCGAGACCAGCCGGGGACGCTGGCATGGTTGGCCGTGGATCGAACCGATACGCGCCCGGCCCAATTCTGGGCGGCGGCGATCGATGCGATTCTGGCGGCGGGAGAGAAGGGACTCAACCCCCTCAGAACGGGCGAGCTGCTCGGAGGGGATGAGTTCGTGCCCGCGTTTGCCAACGCGGTCAGTCGGCTGAAAGCGCCGCTCGTGCTGATCCTCGACGACTTCCACGAGCTGCGTGCTCCTGGGGTGAGCGAGCAGCTCGACGCGCTGTTGCGACATCCGCCCGAAAACCTGCGTCTCGCGATCGTCAGCCGTGCGGACCCGCGGTTGTCGCTTCATCGGCTGCGCCTGGAGGGACACCTGGCAGAGCTGCGGTCCGCAGATCTGGCGTTCACGTTCGAGGAGGCCGCCACCCTGTTCGAGCTGGCCGATCTCGAGCTCACGGCCGATCAGCTGAGAGCGCTGCACGATCGGACTGAGGGGTGGGTGGCCGGCCTGCGTCTGGCGGCGCTCTCGCTGCAATCGTGTGACGACGCCGATGAGCTGATTCGCACGTTCGCCGGCGACGAGCGCACGGTCGCCGACTACCTCGTCGAGGAGGTGTTGCAGCGCCAGCCGGAGGAGGTCAGGGACTTCATGCTGCGCACCAGCGTCGTCGATCTGATCAGCCCCGACCTCGCCGATGCGCTCACCCGGCGCGCCGACGGCGCGCGGATCCTAGAGCTGCTCGAGCGCGGCAACGCCTTCGTGTCGTGCGTCGACGAGCAGGGCCCCTGGTACCGCTACCACGGGATGTTCCGAGAGCTTCTCGCCAGTCAGCTTCGTCATCGCATGCCGGACACGATCGCGGTTCAGCACCGGCATGCTGCGCGCTGGTATGCAAAGAGCGGCCGCAACGTCCAAGCAGCTCGGCACGCGCTGCAGGCCGATGACTGGGACCTCGCCTCTACGGTGCTCTGCGGCGGCTGGCTCCAGCTGCTCGTTCGTGGCGAGGCTGCGGCCGTCACGGATCTGATCGAGATCTTCCCGCGGCGGCTGGTCACGCGCGAGCCCGAGCTCGCGATAGCCGCCAGAGGTTCGCTGCTCGAGTGCGGCGAGCTCGAGCAGGGATTGGAATACGTCGAGATCGCCGACCACAACGCGTCGGCGGTGAAGCCGAGCCGCCGGGCCGACCTGATCCTCGGTCGCTCGATCGCGCAGCTCTACCAGGGCCGAGCAGCGGGACGGTTCGAGGCCGTGCGGGGAGTCGCACTGAAGCTGCTCGCCGGCCAAGGATCTGCGTCGCTTGCACTGTCGGGCCGGGAGCGGCGAGCGCTGGCACTGCTCAATCTCGGGATCGCCGAAACCTGGACCGGCACGCCCCGGCGCGCGCGAGGGGCGTTCGAAGATGCGCTCGCGCTGGCTCGCCACGCTGGCTGCCGATATCTCGAGTTCTCGGCGCTCGGCCCACTGGCGCTGCTCGAGGCGCTGAACGGCGGCCTGCGCAGGGCCGCCGAGCTCGGACACGAGGCGGCCGCGCTGGCGCAACGGCACGGATGGCTGCGGTTCCCCGCATCGGCTGCCGCGCACTGTGCGCTGGCGATCTGCGCCTATCACCAGAACGCGATGGCTCGAGCCGGCGAGTACCTCGACGCCGCCGACGCGGCCGCGAGGAGATCGCGCGACCGGCCGGTGCTGGCAGTCGCCGACCTGACGCGGGCGCTGGTGGCGCTTCGCTACGGAGACGTCGAACGGGCCCAGCGTGCGGTCTCTCGAGCTCGTCAGGACGTCGCTGATTGGCGGATCCCGGTCCGGCTCGCGGGGCTGTTGTCAGCGGTGGACGCCGATGTCCTTGTCGCGGCTGGGCGCGGAGCCGACGCGTTGCGAGCCGCCGACGAGGCGCGACGGCTGGGATGGGGAGAGGCGGCGCTGGTGCAGGCAAAGCTGGCGCTGAGCGACGGCGAGCCGAGCAGGGCGCTCGAGCTGACCGCCGATGCGCTGTCGGGCACGACGCACATACTGCGGCCGTCGACCGCGATCGAGCTACGCGCATTGTCTGCTCTCGCGAGCCATCAGTGCGGTAACGACGACGTCGCGCTCGAGCTAGTGGAGCAGGCGCTGTCGCAGGCCGAGCCCGAGGGGTACCTGAGCCCATTCCTCGCCGTCGGCGCCCCGCTGCGCGAGCTGCTCCTCCGCCGGATTCGAGCCGGCACCGCTCACCGCTCTCTCGCCGGCGAGCTTGGCGAGGCGCTCGATCCGCACGGAGCCGGCCCGCCCGAACGGCGCGCCGCGCTGTTGCTCGAGCCGCTCTCAGACCGGGAGACAGCGGTCCTGCGCTATCTCCCGACGGCGTTGTCAAAGGCCGAGATCGCGTCGGAGATGTTCGTGTCGGTCAACACGGTCAAGACCCACATGAAGAACATCTACCGCAAGCTGGACGTCACTGACCGGTCGCACGCGGTCCGCAGAGCGCGAACGCTGCATCTGGTCTAACGCCGGCCGGGGTTATCCCGGCTGACGCGGCGGCATCCCGGCCATCGTGCCCGCGGTCGGGCGCTCCGGTGTGCCGAGATCCTCGCCGTAGACGGCCAGGCCCTGGATGATCCACAGGCACAGCGCGAAGATCGCCAGCGACCAGAACGGGTACGCCGGGATGTCGAGGAGGGCACCGATTGCGGCCAGGCCCGCGGCGATGATCCCGAACCAGCGTCCGAACGTTCCGCCCCCGAACAGCGACGCAGCGGCCAGCAGCAAGATGATCCCCAGGATCAGCGTAATCCAGCCCCAGCTCTTGAGGCTGCCGAACACGTAGTTGGTGTTGTGAACGAAGAAGCTCGCGTTTCCGATCGCTGCGATTCCCCAGATGATGTTCAGCACCCCGCCCAGCGTCAGGAATACCGCGGCGAAGATGGCCCGGCCTTCTCCTCTCGGCGCGTCCACGATCTCTCTCCTTGCTGTGTTGACTACGCGCTCAGCTTGCGCCAAACGAGGGTGAATGCTCATCACCCGAGGAGGGTGGTTTGGCGCGTTGCGGCTGGATCACCCATGCCGGGTGAGGCCTACTCACCCGGCACAGGGCGTACGCTCCAACTCATGAGCGCAGGTCCGATCGCCGGCGAGCTGGCGCACCCCACGAAGCAGTACGTGCGCCACCTCGGAACCGGTGTGATCGTGGCCGGGGTGCTCGCCGTGATCTGCGGGATCGTCGCGGTGGCGTGGCCGAAGATCCCGCTGCTGGCGCTGGCGATCCTGATCGGCCTGACGCTGATCAGCCTGGGAGCGTTGAGCATCGCGCATGCTTTCCAGCACGACCTCGACGGCGGGGCCCGCGCGCTGAGCGGCGTCCTGGGCTTGTTCGGGCTGATCGGCGGCGTGGTGGTGGTGCGGCGGCCGGGCGATACCCTCCTCGTCGTCATCCTGGTCCTCGGGCTGTGGCTGTTCGGCGCGGGTGTCGTGGAGATGATTCGCGGCCTCGTGTACCCGGGTCAGCGGCTCTTGGCTTTGCTCACGGGCGCCATCGACGTGATCATCGCGATCTTGATCCTGAGCTGGCCCAAGGAGAGCCTCGGCACACTGGCGATCCTGACCGGGATCGCGTTCATCATTCGCGGCCTGCTGATGGTGTATCGCGGGATTCAGGTCCGCCGGCTTTCGGCTGCTTCGTAGTGGATCGCCCCGCTTGGTTCCTGGATGCCGAGCGCGTCGATCGGGCGATCTATGCCGCGATCGCTGCGACTGACACGCCGGCACTCGACCGCGTGATGACCCGGCTCACGAACGCCGCCGACTACTCGCGTCTGTGGCTCGCCTCCGCCGCAGTGCTGTCGGTGACCCGAGGCCGCAAGGGCCGCCGGGCCGCGTGCGAAGGACTTGCGTCGGTAGCCGTCACCTCAGCGGTGGCCAACCTGGTGATCAAGCCGGTCGGCCGACGCCGCCGACCGGATCGGGTCGCGGTCGACGTGCCGCTGGAGCGTCAGGTGCGGATGCCGACCTCAACCTCGTTTCCGTCTGGCCACTCCGCGTCAGCGTTCGCGTTCGCAACCGGCGTGGGCAACGTGCTTCCCCGCGAGGCTGCCGCGCTGCGAGCGCTGGCGGCGACGGTCGCGTATTCACGCGTGCACACCGGGGTCCACTATCCGGGTGATGCGATTGCTGGGTCGTTGCTCGGCGGCGCGATCGCGCAGATCACCAGCGGCGCGCTCGAGCACCGATTCGGTCAGGCTTGAACCCGCGGTGCCCCTCGGCGTCGCTGGTTAGGCGACGGCGCGCATCTTCTCTTCGCGCTCCTGACGCCACGTCCCGATGAACACGTCGAGCACCATGTTCACGAACCAGATGATGATCGTCGCCCAGACGTACGTCCAGAACCCGTGGACGCTGAAGCCCGAGACGATCGCCTGGGTGAGCCAGAGCATCCCCATCGACACGAAGAACCAGGCGATCCCGAGCGTGATGATCGCCAGCGGAAGGGTCAGTAGCCGGGCGAGCGGCTTGAGGAACGTGTTGAGGATCCCGAACACCGCGGCTGCCAGTACCACGTCGCCGAAGTGGTCGACGGTCACCTTGCTGAGGATCGCCGCCGCGACCCCGAGCACGATGGCGTTCACGATCCACGAGAGCAATAAGCGCTGTGTCAAGGTCATCGTCGCACCGCCAGTCGTAGGGTCACCCCATCATCGCGCAACGGGGGCGAATCGCAACCTGCTTCTACGGATGACGCCCGGATCCTGCTTTCGCTCGGTTCTGATAGACGGCGGACGGCGATCAGCTCGAGCCCCAGCGACTGAACCCGCTGCAGGACCCGATGCAGGGCGTGCTGGTCGAGCAGCGCGCCCGAAAGGACGGTCTCGGGCGCCCTGGTCGCCGCTGCGAAATCCCCGAACAACGCAAGCACGGGCTGCCGAAGCTCGCCCTTGATCCGAATCTCATAGCTCGCCGGAGCCACCGTCCGGTCACCTTTGCGCTCCGCGGGGTGACGCGGCCTCACCCGCCGGGGGTGACTGTCTGCCCGTGTTCGTACGCCGAGGCCGTCACCCCTGCTCCGGGGCGCCGGCCCGCCCTTGCTCGCGGCGGCGCACGCCCACTCGCGCCGCGAACACCACCGTCCGGGCGATCCCGACGAGCAGCCCGAGGTCGAGCAGGATCTGGACGCACACAAGGATTCGCGCGATGTCGGTCCGCGCGACGATGTCGCCAAACCCGACCGTGCTGATCACCGTCACCGTGAAGTACACGGCGCCGACGTGGTCGAGCGGCTCCGAGAAGTTCGACGCGCGGGCGTGCGAGAGAGACAGATAGGTGAACGCAAACACGACGATCAGCAGCGGCACGGCGAGCGCAAGCGTCTCGACGGCCCGCACTTCAGGGTGCTCGGCGTCGAGGATGCTCAGCACCTGCCACGCCAGCACTCCAAGGAACACCACGAGCCCGACGAACAGCAAGATCAGCGTCCGGGCGCTCGAGTTGCTGGCGGCGGGCAGCAGGGCGTAGAGCACCACCAGGACCACCGTCGAGGTCACGATCCGCAGCGACGACCGGAGCGCGAGACGCCGCTGCTGCGCGCGATCGAGGTCCTCGAAAGACGTCATCGCGCCGCGGTCACCTCAATGCGAGCCGGTCACCACGAGCCGGGCCAGCGATCGCAATCCTGGCAGCGCACCGTCGGGCACCGACGCAGAGGGCGACGCGCCGGGATGATCGAGCGAGATCCGGACGCGCAGCGCTCCGGGACGCATGATGAACCGCAGCGGAGGGTCCAGGAGCGCAGCCTCGCCGTCGATCCCGGCCGGTACGGCGCCGTCGCCGTCCACCTCGATCGACGGCAGCGACCACCTGCGCATAAGACCCTGTCCGGGGCCCTTGGGGCCGAGGACCGCAACTCCCAGCTGTGCGGTGTCGAGGCGAGGCCGCGTGCCCGATCCGATCGCCGTGCCCAGGCGATACGGATTGTTGGAGACCAGCAGCGCCATTCCGGTGTCGTGTGAGAACCCGTCGGGGTCGCGCCAGCGCAACGAAGGCGCCTCGGCGTCCGTCCGGGCCGTCTCGGGGATCGTGTCGAGCAGGGTTCTGAGCTTCGCGTCGCGATAGCCCGACTGCTGCACCGCCTGGGCGTAGACGCCGAGCGACACGTTGTTGACGAACACACGGCCGTTGACCTCTGCCAGGTCGACGAGGCGCTCGCCGCCCGTGGTGAACGCGTCGAGCGCGCCGACCACGTCTTCTCGGTCCACGCCGAGGTCCAGCGCAAAGTGGTTGCGGGTGCCCGCGGGAATGCACGCGTACGGGATTCCGGCGCGCGCGGCGGCAGACGCGACTATCGCCTGAGTCCCGTCGCCACCGGCCGCTGCGAGCGCGTCGGCTCCGCGCGCAAGCGCGTCGTCGACGAGTGCCTCGAGCGGGGTTTCCCAAGTCAGCTCGACGGCTTCGATCCCGCGCTTTGCCGCCTCGTCGGCGAGGTGGAAGCGCGCCGCCTTCCCCCCGCCCGATCGCGGGTTGTAGAAGAGGACAGGGTGCTTGGGCGGATCGACCGCATCGAGCTGCGCGTGGCTCGTAAACGCGGCACGGGCCGCCGCGATCGCACCGACCCCGGCGGCGACGATGACGATCGTGTCGACGACGTCCCGGCTTAGCAGCAGCACCACCACCGCGGCCAGCGCGACCACGGCGATCGCGATCCCCAACACGCGCACCACGCCGCGATGGAGCACGCCGTGCCACCCTGCGGCCAGTGCCACGAACGCCAATAGCAGCACGAACAGGCCGCGCGGGAAGTTGATGATCAGGGCGACCGCCGCCGCGACCACGGTTGCCGCCGCCAGCACAAGCGCCGCGACAGCTGCCAGACGTTGCATCGCCATCTGCGCAGTGTCGGGCGACGCTGGGTTAGCCCGCCTCACCCCGCGGGGGTGATTCGACGGTGTTCACCCCGCGGGGGTGATGCCGCTTCACCCCCCCGTGCGGCACGGTTGGCGCCGTTCCCCAGCGAAAGGACCCGTTCCCAGATGGACGATACGCGCGGAGGCAGCGCCGTCATCCTTGCCGGCGCGTTTCTGATGTTGGGCGGCGTGCTGAACGTGATCTACGGCATCGCCGCGATCTCCAACTCGAAGTTCTTCGTCAACGAAACCAAATTCATCTTCAGCGACCTCAAGACGTGGGGATGGATCCTGCTGATCATCGGCATCCTCGAACTGTTCGCCTCGGCCTCGCTGCTCGCCGGCAAGGCGTTCGGGCGGTGGGTCGGAATCGTGGTCGGGTCGCTGGCTGCGATCAGCGCGTTGCTCTCGATCTCCGCCTATCCGCTGTGGTCGTTGGCGATCTTCGCGCTGAGCCTGTGGATCGTCTACGGGCTTTCGGTCTACTGGGTGCCGGGTGGTCGGTGACGCGACCCGGGACGTGACGGACTACATCCAGAATCGAAACAGGAGGGATGGATGAGCGATCTCGTCGCCATCGCCTACGACAACCTCGACACCGCTCAGCAGGTGGCGGCCAACGCCAGCCAGGCACAGAAGGCCCACTTGATCGACCTGGAGGACATGGTCGTCGTCGAGCGCCAGATGGACGGCAAGGTGAAGCTTCATCAGCCGTCGCTCGCGGGCGCGGGGGCGGTCAGTGGCGCCCTGTGGGGCGGCCTGATCGGGCTGATCTTCTTCGTGCCGTTCTTCGGGATGGCGATCGGCGCCGCCACCGGCGCCGCCGCCGGGGCGTTCAGCGATTACGGCGTCGACGACAGCTTCATGAAAGAGCTCGGCGCCGCGCTCGAGCCCGGCAAGGCCGCGGTCATCTTCCTGGTGCGCAAGGTCACCGTCGACAAGGTGCTCCCTGAGATCAAGATACCGGGCAAGGTGATCCAGACCTCGCTGGACAACGAGACCGAACAGCGCCTCAGCGACGCGCTCGCCGCAGCCGGCGCCGGCGCGGCCGCCTGAGGCGCCCGTGCACTATCCGGCGCGATAGGCGATCACGAAGCCCGTCGTCGACACGTACCCGGCCCCGCCGGCGGCCGCGAACACGGCATGCTCAGCGATCGAAACTCCGGGGCTGCCGGCGTTAGCGACGGGCGCGCCCGCGTCTGCACTCAGCGGCCGGCGCAGAAGCGGGGCGCCGGTGGCGGCGTCGAACGCATCCAGGTTGGACTGGCCGTCGACCGTCCACACCACGCCGTCGGCGGTGCTGACGGACTGGTAGTGGATGCCATCGCCGATCGGGCTCAGCCAGTTGGTCGCGCCGGTGTCCCGCCCGAGCGAGAACACGGTGCCGCCCGGCGTCCCGACGCCCTCGATCGAGGAGCCGTCGAACGCGGTCGACGCCGCGTTGCACGCCTGGCAGGAGGCGCCGACGAGCGCCGTCCACGCCGGCTTCATCGTCGCGGCGTTGGCGACGTGGTAGACGCCGGACTTCTGGAGGTCACCCACGAGCTCGGTCCCGGAGCTGCTCTTGAACAGATTCGCCGCGGCACCGAAATCGAGGTCGAGCTGCCCGCAGATGGGATCGTCGAGCGGGTCCGGCACCGACGGATCGGCCGACACCTGGCACGCCGGCGTCTGGCTGAGGGCCTGCAGCTCATTGGTGTATTGATCGACGTTGCCCTGGTAGGACGCGACGATCTGTCCGAACGTGGGCCGCGAACGATCGACGTCGATCTTCAGGATCGCGTCTGTGTTCGGGTGCTGCATGTCCTTGTTGCCCGGGTTGCCGGCGCCGATGTACAGGTATCGGGTCGCCGGGTTATAGGCGGGGGTGCTCCACAGCCCGCCGCCGGCGTCGCCCTTCGCCTGGTCGGCCGGCGGAATTGTCGGGGTCGTCTTGACGATCGCGCCGGTCGCGGCGTCGATCAGCGAGAACCCACCGCTGGAGGTCGGGTCACCCTCTGGCGGCGAGTAGCCCGCCACAACCAGCCCGTTGGCGATGATCGGACTGGCGTTCGTGTACGACCCGGCCTGCGCAGCGGTACTCGACAGCGGCGGCGCGAACGGCGGGCTCTTCCAGACGACCGCGCCGCTGGAGCGGTTGAGCGCGATCGCATACGGGGCGGTGAACTCGTTGACCAGGAACACGACCGAGTTGCCGTTGATCGCAGCCGCGCCGACGATCACGCCTCCCGATCCCGGGTTGGGCGCGTCGAGCTTGCGCTGCCACACGACATGCCCCGTTCGCGCGTCCAGTGCGTACGCCACACCGCCGAATGAGCCGATGAACACGCAGCCCTTGGAGACGACGGGAGTGGTGTTGAACGCGGTCCCGTCCCCGGTCGAGCTCGTCGAGAAGACCCACGACGGCTTCAAACTCGAAACGGCGGAGGGCCCGAGGTCTTGCTCTGCGGGTTGCGAGCGCGTGTTGGCGGGGTCATGGCCGTAGGACGGCCAGTCTCCTCCCGGCGCCGGGGTCGTACACGAAGGCGCCGCGGTGGCGGCGCTGACCGCGCAGGTTGCCGGAAGCGCGAGCCCGAGCACGAGGGCCGCGCAGCGAATGATTGCGCTCATCACATTCCCCTGTCTGAAGATCACGCCACCGCTGGATTCGGGGGCCGCACGAGGATGGCACTTGGCGCCCCTAGGTGCGCCGGTTGCGGGCGACCGGGTCGCCTGATATGAGGCGCACGTGTCCGCCGAGGTGACCGAGGGGGTCGCGGCTTCCGAGCACCGAGCGCGCTTGGCCCGATTCGCGCGGATCGGAGCGTGGCTGATCGCGATCGCGCTGGTCCTGTTCGTGCTCGACCAGCTCGGCGTGCCGGTCACCGAGTGGATCCGCGAGCTGTTCAAGAACGTCCGCGAGGTGCCAGCGTGGGCGATCGTCGCGGGCTGCGTGCTCGACACGATTCAGACCGTGTTCGCGGCGCTCTCGTGGCTGACGATCCTGCGGGCCGCGTTCCCCGATGCCGCGCTCCCGTTCCGCCCGGTGCTGGCTTCCTACGCGGTCGCGGTCGCGCTCAACGGCTTCCTCCCGGCCAACCTCGGCACGCTCGTGATGATGGTGATGTTCCTGTCGCTGATCGCTGGCGCGACGTTCGCCGCGATCCTGTCCGGCTTCTTCGTACAGAAGATCCCGTTCAGCGTCTACAACATCGCGGCCTACATCTACCTGTTCGCGACGGTCAGCGGCTCGCTTTCATTCGAGTTCGGATTCCTTTCCGCCCATCCCGGACTGAGCGTGCTGATCGCGATCGGGGGCGTCGTGCTGCTCGTGATCGTCGCCCGGGTGCTCTGGCAGCGCGCGACGAAGCTCCGCGAGCAGATCGAGAGCGGCGGCGCGGTGCTCGGCCAGCCGCGGCGGTTCATGGTCGGCGTCGCGCTACCGCAGTTGGCGAGCTACGTGGCCCGGCTGGGAATCGTCGCCGTGTTCCTCGCTGCCTACTCGATCCCGGTGAGCTTTCACTCGGTGGTCGCGGTCAGCGCCTCGAACTCGGTCTCCAACAGCGTGTCCGTGACTCCCGGCAGCGCCGGCGTCACGCAGGCGTTGAACGTGGTGGTGCTGGACAGCATCACGACCAAGAGCAAGGCTACGGCGTACTCGGTCGCCCAGCAGCTGATCATCACCGCGTGGGACATCCTGTTCGGCATCGCGATGGTCGCGTGGGTGTTCGGCTGGACGGGAGGCAAGCAGCTCGTCAGGCAGTCCTATGAGACGGCCGAGGTCAAACGCGACGAGCTCAAGGAGCAGCGCGCGGCGCGCCGCGCCGAGCGGCGACACCGCAACCGGCTGCGTCACTGACCGGGGCTAGCGGCGGTTGGCGGCGCTGAGCCACCGAGAGAGCGCGTGGTGTCCCACCTGCGTCAGGTCGCCGTCGGGGCCGATCCAGTCGCGCACACGGAGTTCGCGCACGATCCCGAGCGCGTCGCTCGGGCCGGGACCGTCGCCCTTGGCCGTGAGCGAGTCGCTGCCCGGTTCCACCGTCCAGCGGCCCGAGTCCAGCGCGGCGAGGGCCAGCGCCTGCTCCTCGGTCGGAAGATCAAGTGGGTGCGACACCGCGCCGCCGAACAGATCGGCGTCCGAGACCGGTCGTCGCGGTTCGCCGACCCTGCGCGCGACCTCCGCGCCGAGATTGTCAGCAAACCCGCGCAGCCAGTTGCTCGTGTTGTCGACCCATTCGCGGGCGATAGTGGGATCTACGCCGAATGACTCGGCGACCTTGTCGCTGTCGAAGCTGTCGATCGAGCTTTCGAGCTTGCGCCCGAGCTCTTCGGCGATCGCTCGCAGCGTCTCCTCGAAGCTCTCCCCATCTGGGTTGTTCTCAGGCATACCCGCAATGATGACAGGCGCGCGCTGCGTGCCCGGCGAACCTCACGCCCCGACGCGATAACGCACGTGAATCGCCAGCGGCGAATGCGACACCTGCAGCAGCTCGAGACCGGGATCCTCGACACCTTCGAACAGGCTCTCGCCCGATCCGAGCACGACGGGGGCGATGTCGAGCGTCAGTTCGTCGATGGCGCCGGACGCGAACGCCTGGCGCACGGTGGATGCGCCGCCCGCGATGTCGACCCCGAGGTCGCCGGCCACGTCGCGGGCCTGCGCCAGCGCGGCGTCGAAACCCTCGGTGACGAAGTAGAAGGTCGTCCCGCCCTGCATCTCGATCGGGTCACGGGCGTGATGAGTCAGCACGAACACCGGCGCGTGATACGGCGGCTCGTCGCCCCACCATCCGCGCCAATCCTCGTCCCACTCGCCCCGGATCGGGCCGAACATATTGCGTCCCATGACGTACGCGCCGCGCGGAGCCATCAGCGAGTTGGTGGCGGTGATATCCGCCTCGTGCGTCGGGTTGCCGAGGTGCCATTGGTGGAGCTCGAGTCCGCGGACGCCGAGCGGGTTATCGCGACTCTGATCCGGGCCGGCGACGAATCCGTCGAGAGACATGGACATGTGGCAGGTGGTTTTGGTCATGCCGGTGAAGACTGCGATTATCCATCGGAATCATCGCTGAGAGCTGTGTGTAAGCGGCTCGCCGGCTCTGATGAACCTCTTCGGGAGCGCTAAGTGTCCTCTTGGGGTAGCGGGGCAAGATCCAGTTGCGATGAGCAACTCTGTGGCCCTGACTTTCAAGCGGATCTTCGGGGGCTGGGCCGTGTGCCTCCCCGACGGTAGCGAGCTTGCCCGTTTCCGAGGCCTCGGAGCCGGCGCTCGCGCGCTTCGCTACGTGCTTCGCTGACGCCGATCTGGTGGCCTGGTGGCCGTCGTCCTGGCCGGTTGCGGGGACTCCGCTGTAGAGCCGCCGATCGTGTCGACGCGACCGTCGCTGACCCCACCGCGGGTGCCCGACACGCCGACCACCGCGAGCCCGTCCGGCTGTGCCAAGGCGCCGGTTCAAAAGCAGGACAACGTCCGAAGCACGGTCGCGCCGCCCGCCCGACAGGTGCCCTTCTTCGCCCCGCGCGCGGGCAAGCTGCCGGGCACGGGGAGCGCCGCCGTTGGCGGGATCGCGCTCCCGCCGGGACGGCGGTGCGCAACCTTCTGGGCGACCGACGAGCCGACGTCGCAGGCGGTCCGGCTGGCGGCGAGACTCGCGGCGGCATTCCCGCGAACCGGCCTCTGGCCCGTGCTGTGGATCCCGGGCAACGGCGGCCCGGGCGATTACGTGCCCGGACTACCCGGCACCTTCGCACCCGTTTACAGCGCCGGTGAGGCGGTCGCGCGGGTGAACCGCCTGAAAGCGGAGACAGTGCTACGCCGGTCGTGGGCGCGCAACGGGCCGCCACGCACCGCCTTCCCCGGCCTGGCCCACGGCAACCTGACCGCCGCAACAGGTCGCGCGGCCGCTGACCCGTTCGGCACGTTCATCAGCACGTTCCCTTCGGACGAGACCCCGAGCAACGGATGGGTGCTGATGCTCGTCCCCTGCAACCGGCCTGCCGACGCGATCGGCATCACTGGCCTGCAGCAGAGCGAGGTGATGTCTGATGTCTCGATCAACGCGGTCGTTCGCTCCTGGGAGGAGCGGTTCGGCGCGATCGTGACCGCGGTCGGTCCCGGCGTCCTGGCGCTGGTAGTCGATCGGCCGCCGACCAGCGCCGACGACGCTCGGCGGCTCGCCGCCGAACAGCTGGCGCTGGCTCCAGACGACGATCCCAACACCGACCACCGCTTCTGGGAGTTCGGCTGGCCCGACTGAGTTCGGGGGTCGTCGCCCGCAGCCGATCGCGTAGGGTTCGGCGCCACAGCGAGGAGGGTCAATGCAATTTGGCGTCACCGACCACGTCGATGCGTCCGGCATGTCGCCGGCCGATCAGCTGGAGGAGCGGCTGCGACTCGTGGAGCTGTACGACCGCCTCGGCTTTGACCGGTACATGCTCACCGAGCACCACGGGACGCCGCTCAACCTGGTCCCTTCGCCGCACCTGTTCCTCGCCGCGGCCTCGCAGCGCACAACTCGGATCCGGCTCGGGACGTTGGTCACGCTGCTGCCGCTGTACAACCCGGTCCGGCTGATCGAGGAGGTGGGCATGCTGGACATGCTCACCGGCGGAAGGCTCGAGCTCGGGATGGGACGCGGCGTCTCGGCGCCCGAGATCAGGACCTACGGCATCGACCCGGAGAACACCCCGGCGATGTTCGAGGAGACCTACGAGATCCTGATCAACGGGCTCACCTCCGACGCGCTCTCGCACGAGGGCCGCTTCTATTCGATCGAGGAGGCGCTGATGGTGGTGCCGCCCTTGCAGAAGCCGCGGCCGCCACTGTGGTACGGCGTCGGTTCTGTGGAACGCGCCCAGTGGGCGGCGCGCAACGGCATCAACATCATGGCGTTGCGGCCGGCCGAGGTGGTCCGGCCGTTCACTGACGCCTTCTGCCGGGCGTGGGAGGAAAGCGGCCGTCCGATCGAGGAGCGGCCGCTGCGGGGCGTCGACCGGCCGCTGGTCATCGCCGAGGATGGCGCTGAGGCGCGGCGGATCGCCGCCGAGGCCCACGTCAAGTTCCACGCCTCGCTGCTGTTCCTGTGGGAGCGCACCGGCGTGCCGATCCCGACCCACTTTCCCCACACGTTCGAGCTCTGGCAGCAGGCCGGCGGGGCATTCGCCGGCACCCCTGAGGAGGCGCGCCGATTCGTCGCACAACAGGTCGAGATGGCCGGACTCGACACGATGAACTTCCACCTGGCGTTCGGCGACGTCGGCTTCGACGACGTCTGCCGGACCGCGGAGCTGTTCGCGGCCGAGGTAATGCCAGCGTTCGCCGACGTGGGAACGCTGCGCTGAGCGTCAACTTGCGTGCGGTCGCTTCCGCGGTCGTGCATGATAAGCACGCCTGGCTTCGCTGAGGCGACGTTCAAATCCCGAGGAGAGGGAGCACCGATATGAAGACGAAAGCCGCGGTGTTGACGGACCGCAACGTGCCCTGGGAGATCATGGAGCTCGATGTGCGCGACCCCAAGGAGGGCGAGGTCTTGATCCGCTACACGGCGGCGGGCCTGTGCCACTCCGACATGCACCTGGTGACCGGCGACCTGCCGTCGCCGCTGCCGTACATCGGCGGCCACGAGGGGGCGGGGATCATCGAGGCGGTCGGCCCCGGGGTAACGAAGGTCGCCAAGGGAGATCACGTCGTCTGCGCGTTTATCCCGGCTTGCGGCCAGTGCCGCTGGTGCTCGACCGGTCTGCAGAGCCTGTGCGACATGGGCGCGACGATCCTTGACGGATACATGCCCGACGGCAGCTACGGATCGTTCCTCGACGGCGAAGGCGTCGGCGCGATGTGCATGCTCGGGACGTTCTCGCAGTACGCGACGATCAGGCAGGAGTCTGTGGTCAAGGTCGACGAGGACCTCCCGCTAGAGGTTGCGGTGCTGTGCGGCTGCGGCGTGCCGACCGGCTGGGGCTCGGCCGTCAACACCGGCAACGTCCAGATCGGCGACACCGTGCTGATCTTCGGCATCGGCGGGATCGGCGCAAACGCGGTGCAGGGCGCCGCGCATGCCGGAGCGACCAGGATCATCGCCGTCGACCCGCTGAAGAACAAGGGCGAGTTCGCCCAGGAGATGGGGGCCACCCACGCCGTCCAGACGGCCGAGGAGGGGATCGAGCTCGCCCAGCAGAACTCCGCCGGCGGCGCCGACGTCGCGATCGTCACCGTGGATGTCGTCAACGAACAGGTGGTCCAGGCGGCCGCGATGGCGTTGCGCAAGAACGGCACGCTCGTGATCACCGGCCTTGCGCATCCCGAGGCGCTGACCGTCCACCTGTCGGGGGCCGACATGGTGCTCAACCGAAAGCACGTCAAGGGCGCGCTGTTCGGCGACTGCAACCCGGCCTACGACATCAAGAAGATGCTCGAGCTGTACCGCGCCGGCAAGCTCAAGCTCGATGAGCTCGTCACCAAGCAGTACAAGCTGTCGGAGATCAACGAGGGCTATGCGGACCTCGAGGCCGGCAAGAACATCCGGGGGGTCATCATTCACGAGCACTGAGGCTTTGTGACGGCGCTCCTGACAGACATCGACGCGATGGTTGTGGGTCTCCGCCGCGAGGCGGAGATCCTCGCGGTCGCGCTCGCACAGGGCTGTCACACCGTGCTCGAAGGACCGCCCGGAACCGGAAAGTCGACGCTGCTCCGGAGCATCGCCGTCGCAAGTGGCCGCGGCGTCCAGTTCGTCGAGGGCAACGCCGAGCTGACGCCCGCGCGGCTGATCGGCGCTCACGATCCCGCGCTCGTCCTCGACGGCGGCTACACGCCGGAGGCGTGGACCGACGGCCCGCTGCTGAACGCGATGCGGTCGGGAGAGCTGTTGTACCTCGAGGAGCTCAACCGGATACCCGAAGAGACCCTCAACGTGCTGATCACCGCGATGGCCGAGGGCGAGGTCGTGGTGCCCCGCCTCGGACGGATCGGGGCGGCTGACGGCTTCGTGCTCGTCGCGGCGATGAATCCGTTCGACGCGATCGGCACCGCGCGTGTCAGCCAGTCGATCGCCGACCGCATGTGCCGGATCGCGATCGGCTATCTCGACGAGCAGCAGGAGCGCGAGGTGGTCCAGCGACAGACCGGCCTCGAGGGGCGCGCGGTGACGATCGCGGTCGCGATCGTGCGCGCCAGCCGCTCCCACCCCGCGGTGCGGATCGGCTCGTCCGTGCGCGGCGCGATCGACATGGTCCGTCTCGCCACCGGGCTCGCGGTCGTGCGCGACCAACCCGACACCGAGCGCGGGGTCTTGCTCGACGCCGCGATCGCCGCGATGTCCGGCCGCGTCCGAGTCCACGAGGACCAGAGCCGCACGGCCGAGGAGGTGATCGCCGAGCTGCTCGACGCCGCCCTCGCCAGCGAGGACGGCGATCGGGCGTCCTTACCGCCGCCTCCTCCTCCGACCGCACCGAGCCAGCGCCGCCCGCCGGGCCCGATCAGCGCGCCTGAGACCCGGTCCAGGGTCGCCGCGGCGGCCAGGCAGACGCTCAGCCGCGAGCAGCTCGCGGCTACGCATCAAGCGTTCGCGTCGGTCTCGCCGCAGGTCGGGAGGGTTGACGACGAGGCGCTAACCGAGGCGATGCGCGGCGACGCCGACGCCGCGGTGGCCCTGCTCGCCGACATGGCCGTGGCCACCGACCCGGACCTGCGAGCGCAGGCGCGCCTGCTCGCCGGAAGGCTCTTGCCGCCGCTCGGACGGGTCGGAAAGCCTAGCCGGCGCGGCACGCGCCGCCTCGTAGCCCGGACCGGAGCCACCGATGGCGATGTCGACATCGAGCGCACGCTGGAGCACAACGGCGGCGTCCCGCCCCGCACGGCCGATCGGCTCGTCGCACGTCAGTTCGCGGCAGCTCCCCGCGCCGTGTGCCTGCTCGTGGACCGCAGCGGCTCGATGTCGGGTCACGCGGTCGCACTTGCCGCGGTGGCGGCCGCCGCGGTCGTTCAGGCGGCCTCCGATCGTCTGCACTGCGGGGTGATCGCGTTCGCCAGCGACACGATGGTCCTGCGCGACCCACGCGACGAGGTGCCGTCCGAGCGCGTCGTCGACGACCTGCTTTCACTCAGAGGCCATGGCACCACCGATCTCGCGCGGGCGCTGCGAACCGCCGCCGCCCAACTCGAGCACGTTCCGCCCGGTGGCCGCATCGCGCTTCTGATGTCCGATTGCCTGCACACCAAGGGCGCCGATCCACTCGGCCCGGCGGGCACGCTGGACGGCCTGCACGTGCTCGGCACGAGCGCCGACCCGGAGTCTGTCGAGGCGGGCAAGGCGCTAGCCCGCCGAGGCCATGGTCGCTGGCTGCCGGCCACGACCCTCGACGAGCTGGCGCGCAATCTCCAGGCCGTCCTGCCCTGAGTCATCCCTCAAAGCTCGGCTGCGCCGGGCGTTTGGTTCGCCCGAGAGCGGGGCGTGCGCCGGTCAGTTGGTGCTGAGGCTCCACCGTTAGCTGTGTCGGAGCTCGGTCAACAGACGTAGCAGCCCGGCGCGCAGCGTCTCGAGTTCGTCCTCGCTCGTCAGCTGCGCCCAGCGGTGCTCGACGCGCTCGGCGGCGGCGTGTGTGACCGGCGGAACGGACATGCCCCGTTCGGTGAGACAAACGAGCCGGGAGCGGCCATCGCGCGGGTTTGGCCGCCGCTCGACGTAGCCCGTTCGCTCGAGTTGATCCACTGCCTGAGCCATCGTCTGCTTGCGCACGCGTGCGAGCTCGGCGAGGTCTGAGACCGTTATGCCTTCCGGCCCCACGAACGGGAACACGTTTGCGGCCGACGGACGGATGTCGTCAAACCCGGCCTGGCGCAGCGCCGCATCGATGTCGTGGGCGTACTGCTGGTAGACCAAGCGCAGCAAGAGCCCGATCAGCGGTTCGGTAGGGAGGTCCCCCGCATCCATGAGTCTCCTCCTCGGCTCCTCGACTAGACAGTTACCTGTCTATCTTGGTAAGATGGACAGGCACCTGTCGATCCTAGTAGGAGGGACATGACATGTCCACAGCACCGCCGCCGATCTACGGGCAGTTCGGTCAAGCGCTCGCGTTCGCCGAGCGCACCCTGACGACCGTCCTGCGCGACCACCTCGCCAAGCGAGAGATTGAGCCCGAAACCTGGTACGCGCTCCAGCTGATCGCAACACGTGGCCCCGGGCTTGCACGCGACGAGCTCTCAAGCGTGCTGGAAGGCTCGCCAAACCTCGATGCAGACTCCACCCGCGCGTTGCTCGCTCGACTTCAGGCCGACGGCCTGATCGAAGGCGACGCTCACGTCGATCTCACGCCCGAGGGGACCACTCTTCACCGCAGCCTCCGGGAATACGTGTTGGGCCCCACGATCGAGTTGCTCAGCCAGTTCGAACTCGTGGACATCGAGACGACGGTCCGCACGCTCCAGGCAATAACTGAGCAGGCGTCCGAGGGTGCCGCGCCCGGGCGCACTCGTGGAGGTTTCAGCTGAGCCGCTCGGCCAGTCCGATGATGATGCCCTCAGGGCCACGCATGAAGCAGAGACGGTAGACGTTCTCGTACTGCGCGATCTCGCCGACCAGTTCGGCACCGTGGCGGCGCAGGCGGGCGACAACGTCGTCGATGTCGTCGACAGCGAACATGATGCGGCGTATGCCCAGTGTGTTCGCCGGCGCGCTTTCCGGCTCGGCTCTGACCGCCGACGGCGTGTGGAACTTCGTCAGCTCAACCCGGCCGTGGCCGTCCGGGGTTCGCATCATCGCGATGTCGGCACGCACGTCGTTGAGCCCGACGACGCGGTCCACCCAACGCCCCTCGAGCGGTGCCTCGCCTTCCAGCTCCATACCTAGTTCGGCGAAGAACGCTTTGCCAGCCTCGAGGTCGTCGACAACGATGAGAACGTTGTCCATCCGTTGAAGCGTCATACCCCGGAGCATACGGTCGGACGTTCGCTGTGCCACGACCGTGACCAACGATCGGGTCACGCTGGGCTGCAGCATCCCGAACGACGAAACCCCCGCATCAGCAGGGGCTTCGGACGATGGAGCTAGGGGGACTCGAACCCCCGACCTCCTGGGTGCGATCCAGCCACACCCAACGCACCGAATCGGCTGATTTGCTGGCAGTTCCGCGGTCCTCGCATGGTTCCAGGGCGCGAAGACGTGTTCTGGTTTGCAGGGGATTGTCGGGGTTGTGGTCCGCGCTGACGGCTGCGCGGACCAGCGGCGGTGCGGCCCTGGTGGTCGCACCGAGCTCCTCGGAGCCTGACTGCTCCGGGGAGGTGAACCTCAGGGGTTGAGAGCGCGACAGCGGGGCGCGCGGGCGGGCGGGCAACCGCCGCCGCGATATGGCCCCTTAACCGCTTCGACCCCCGGGTCAGCTGTTGGCGCAGCTGAGGGGGATCGAGGCAACAACCGAAGCTCTTGGTCCGTAGCGGGACGGGAGTGGAGTTTACGCACGCCTCGGACAGACTCGCGGAAGCCGACGATCAGATGCACAGGGTCGAGTGTGGAGTGTGGTGGATGAGCCGGCAGGCGATCGCCGCCGTGCTCGCGCGGACCGATCTGGCGTCGGGTGAGCGCTTGGTTGCGCTCTCGCTTGCCAGCTTCGCCGGCCGCGAGAACCGCGCCTGGCCGGGGGCGCCGGCTGCGGCGGCGCGAGCCGGGCTGAGCAGAAGTCGCTACCAGCAGGCGGGGGAGCAGCTGATCGCGCGCGGGCTCGTGGCTGTCGAGGAGCGGGCCACCGGGCGTGGCCGAGCGGGCACGGTCACTCTCGTGTTCGCCGACACCGGTCCGTGGTGGGACGGCGACATCAACATAGGGCTGTTCGAGAGCGTCCTCGCATACAGCGTGGCTCGCGGGCCGGAGCGACTATTGCTGGCGACGATGGCCGCGGTCGCCGATGAGCGCGGCGAGGTGCGCGACCTTTCGACCGAGCAGCTGTGCGCTGCGGCGGGGATCGCTGACAGGACGTACCGGCGTGCGCGCGCCGGGCTGCTCGCGTCGGGTCAGCTGGAGTTGATCAGCGGCGCCGGTGGTCGCGGAAACACCAATGTGTGGACGGTTCGGGATCCGCGCGAGGTCTGCTGTGTGCTCGCGTCCCGGGTGTCCCCGCCGACGGGCGCGCGTCCGCTTGTCGCTTCGGCTCGTCCATCGGACGTCGTCGCTCGACATCAGGAAAGGGCCTCGAAGGTGTGCGAAAAGGGCGGTCAGGATCGGACACTTACTGCCGCAAACAGTCTGATCGTGACCGGGGTTTCGGCTCCAAAGGGCGGTCAGGATCGGACAGTTTCGCCCGAGAAGTGTCCAGTCGTGACCGGGGTTTCGGGTCTAAAGGGCGGTCAGGATCAGACACATTTCGAGCTCGCGCCGCTCGAAACCCCGGCAGAAACCCCGGCAGAAACCCCGGCAGCCAACGCGCGCGCGGGGACGGACCCCCTGAACGCCAGAATCAGGGAAGACCCCCCCAGCCCCCCTGAAGGGGGGAGCCCGCCGCACGCGATCATCGTCGAGGAGACCTACGTCACAGCTCAAGGCCGAACGCGCCGTCGAGCGGTCCGGATCGACCTCGATGAGGTCGGCCGAGGCCTCGGACTCCCAGGCCTTGCCGACCGCAACAACTGGGCCCAGATTCGCAATCGGCTCCGCGAGCTCGTCGGGGACAGCAACTTCGAGATCTGGCTCGAGCCCCTTGAACTCATCGCCATCGACCCTGGCGGCGCGCTCGTCATCGACGCGCCGCCGGCGACGCTCTCGTGGCTCCAGCACAGGTTCGGACGCGTCATCACTCGTTGCGCCGAGGATGCCTCACGGCGATTCCGGTTTGCGGAGGAGCCAGAACGCCAGGCGTTCGTTCGCAACGAGCCTACGCCCGCCTCAGCTGTCCGCGCAGTTCATACCAACCAACGGGAGGTCTCGTGACGATCACAACCGTCGCAAACCAGAAGGGCGGAGTAGGCAAGACGACGACGGCAGCGAACATCGGTGCGCTGCTCGCGGGCCGCGGCCGCCGAGTGCTCGTCGTTGACACGGACCCGCAGTTCGCGCTGACCCGACAGCTCGGACTCGAAGCAAGGTCGCTCGGCGTCAACCTGGTCGACGTCCTCGCCGGCCGTGCCGGCGCAACAGACGCGATCGTCCGAGGCGTACACGGCGTCGATGTGATCCCGGCGGCCGGCCAGCTGGCCGGCGTCGAGATGAGTCTCGTAGGAGAGCTCGGCCGCGAGCGGTTTCTCCACGACGCGCTCGAGTCGGTAGTCGATGACTACGACGAGGTCGTGATCGACACGCCGCCGAACCTCGGGCTGCTGACCGTCAACGCACTTGTGTGTTCGGACTGCGTGCTCGCGCCGGTCAGCGCCGAGGACGAGGGAGCCATTCACGGCATTCTCGAGCTCCGCGGCACGATCACGAAGCTCGCCAAGCGACTCGGCGGCGAGCCGCCGCGGCTGATCGCGGTGGTCACGCGGTGGAGCCCGACGCGGGTCAGCAGCCGCACCGTCGAGGACCGGCTGACCGAGGCAGGCCTCGCTCCGGCCGGGCGGATCCGGCTGCGGTCCGCATTGGTAGCTGAGGCGGCCGCGGCGCGCGTGCCGGTCGCGATGCTCGCGCCAGACAGCTGCGTCGCGCTCGCCTATGGCGACGTCGTCGAGCTTCTCAGCGGAGCGACGGCGCGATGAGCGTCCTCAGACGTCGCGGCCTACTGGTCGACGATCCCCTGGCGGCGGGAGAGGAGCGAACCCGGGCCGCGCCGGCGACGGCCGGACCCGAGGTTGCCGGTCGACTCCGCGACATCCCGATCGGCGAGGTCCACGCCAACCCAGGTCAGCCGCGCAAACGTTTCGACGAGGCGGCCCTGGCCGCCCTGGCGGACTCGATTCGCGAGCGTGGCGTCCTTCAGCCGGTGATCGTCCGGCCGGTCGACCATGGCTACGAGCTCGTCGCCGGCGAGCGGCGGTGGCGCGCAGCTGAGATCGCCGGCGAGGCGACGATCCCCGCGCTCGTTGACGATGCGCTGGACCAGGCGGGGTCGCTCGAGCTCGCGCTGATCGAGAACATCGTCCGCGAGGACCTGAGCCCGATCGAGCAGGCCCGAACGTTCTCGGTGCTGCTCGACGACCTCCGGATGACGAGCGCAATCCTCGCGAAGCGGATCGGACGCAGCAGGGCCGACATCGCGAACACCATGCGACTACTTGATCTGCCCGACGACGTTGTCGCGATGATCGACACGGGCGCCCTTACGAAGGGTCACGGCAAGGTGCTGCTCACCGAGCCCGATCGTCATCGCCGGCTCATGCTCGCGCGCCAGGTCGCCGAGCGAGGCTGGTCGGTGCGCGCGCTCGAAAGCGAGATTGCGCGGATGGCGAAGCCGACCGCTGCGCGCCGGTCGCCGGACGCGGATCAGTGCGCGGTGGCGGCCCGGCTCGAGGAGGCGCTCACGAGAGCGATCGGGTGCGAGGCGACCGCCAAGCCCCACCGCAAGGGGTTCCAGATCCTGCTCGACCACCCGGCCGCCGACCGCCTGGCCCGCGCTCTTCGTGCTGACAGGGGAGCGTTCTGATGGTGCTTGCGGGCGGTCGTCCCACGTGGGACACCGACAGCCGTAGGTCCTGCACAAAGTCGTGCGCTAAGTCATGCACGTCGTGCAGGACTTCGGGTGGCCCCCGCCCCCGCCAGCACTGGGGATTCGAGGCGAGCGTGATCCCGACTACCCGCCCTCCACGAGATCGTTCGGATAGTCGGGATCACGCTCTTACCAAGCTCGGAACGGCCGGGGCGGGGGCCCCAACAGTGACGGCACAGAACAGAGAGCAGGAAGCTGATCTGGACCAGGATCGAGATGAGAACGTCAACAGCAACAACGGCAACAACGGCTTCGACCAAGACGGCGGGGATCGCGAAGCGAGGGGTCGCTGAGGTGTGGGAGTGAGGCGTCGGATGGGACCAGGACCGGCGAGCATGGAAGGACTCCGATGGCTGTGTAGGGTGGGGCCGGCGCCGATCGATGCGTGGGGTTGCGCGATGGGTTGGGCTCCTGGGAACGCGCGCTCTCACGCGGCGAGGCTGACGCGGGAGGGGTGGCTCGGACGGGTGGCGCGACCGCGTGGGAAGGGCTCGCTGTTCTTCGCGACCCGGCAAGGCGTTCGCGTTGCCGGGGTCGACGTCCCGCCCGCGCCGGAGCCGGCACCGATCTGGTGGGATCACCTGGCGGCGTCCGCGTGGGTCGCTGCATGGCTGACCGTCCGCGGCCGCGACCTGGTGGGGCCGCGCGAGCTGCTCGCGGATCGGTCGTGGCAGGGCGAGGTGAAGGCCGTGCCCGGATCGCGGCGACTGGTTCACACGCCGGATCTCGTCGGCATCGTCCCGGGGCGGCGTCCGGCGGCGATCGAGGTCGAGCTGGCGCGGAAGTCGAAGGCCAGGCTGCGGGCAATCCTCGGTCTGCACTCGCGGTGGATCGCGAGCGGCAAGACAGGGGCCTGTGTGTACGTCTGCGGGACCATCGACGTTTACAGGCTCGTGGTCGCCCAGGCCGAGCGGGTCGGTCTGCGCGCGGCGGACGGGAGTCTTCGCGTCGAGATGCTCGAGGCCGTTACGGAGTTGGTCCGCGTCGAGGCCAGAGCCGTTCCACGTGGAACACGTCTGGCGAAGGGCCCGACATGATTCGGGTCGGGTTGCTCGTCGACGTCTGCGCGATCCTCGCGCTGGGAGCGCTCGGAGTGCTTTGCGCCTGGACGATGCGGCGCTGCTCGACTCTGTCGGCGCGGAATTTCTACGCGCCGGCTGCGATCGGCGCGGCCGCGGTCGCGGCTGTGCTCGCGGTCCACGCGTGGACGCTGGCGATGGTGCTGGCACCTCCGGCCGCGT
This sequence comes from Solirubrobacteraceae bacterium, assembly GCA_035693425.1. Lineage (GTDB taxonomy): Bacteria > Actinomycetota > Thermoleophilia > Solirubrobacterales > Solirubrobacteraceae > Palsa-465. The sequence continues at coordinate 22,753 of DASSGR010000263.1, read as the reverse complement.
TTTGCGTGTCCGGCGCGCTGTATGGCAGGCGGCTGCGCCTGGCCGACCTCGGCGCCGGCGAGGAGCTCCGATCCTTTGAGCAGTCTCGTCGGTGGGCGTGGCAGCCACCGCCGGCGCGCCGAGCCGGCGAGCGGATCTATCTCCGCTCGCAAGGCGAGCTCGTGCACAAACGACCATGGCCAGCTGGCGTCCCATACGCCCCGATGAGCAGCGTCGACGACGACGGGCTGAGGTTGCCGCTCGGCGAAGGGCAGCACATCTTCGCCTGCGGAGCGACCGGCTCGGGCAAGACGACATCGATGCGCCGCGTCCTCGCCGCCCGGACGCTCACGCAGAACGCCGCGCTGCTGATCCTCGACCAGAAGGGCGACGAGGAGGACGTGGAGCAGATGAGCCGGCTCGCGGCCGCCGCCGAGGTGCCGTTCGTGCTGATCGACCCTCAGGACCCGGCCAGCGACCGCTACCAGCCGCTCTGCGGAACCCCCGCCCAGGTCGCCGCCCGGGCGGTCGAGCCGATCAAACAGTCAGAGCCCTACTACTACGACGTCCTCAGGCTTCACCTGGACACGGTGTGCCGCATTCTTCATGCCGCCGACCGGTGGCCGCCGTCGATCCCGTTCCTGATCGATGCGTGCCACCCGCTCCACTACGAGGCACTCGTCGAGATCGCCCAGGGCCTCGGGGGTCGCCACCGACCGCTGATCCACCGCGTGGCGGAGCACGGGCAGTACGTCTCGTCGCGGAAAGGCAACGAAGACCTCACCGGTGGGGCGACACGGCTGCAGGTCGCGCTCGCGCTCGCCAGCCGCGAGATCGTGACACCGAGGATCACGCCCGAAGGCGATGCTGTCGGCGTCGGGTTGGTCAACGCGCTGAAGGAGCGCGCCGTCGTGATGTGGAAGATGCACGCCGACGCAATGCCCGACGAGGCCGCCGCGATGACCGTGCTCGCCCTTGCCGATCTGCACGACGCCGCCGGTCAGGCGGGCGTGCCGTGGACGCTGATGCCCGACGAGTTCGGCGCCGTGATCAAGATGGCAGCCAGCCGCGCCGTCGCGATCCTGCAGCGTGGCCGCAGCCACGGCGGCCAGGTGATCGTTGTAACCCAATCCGTCGCCGACCCCGAGGCGCTATCCGGTCAACCCGGCCTGCTGCCCAGCCTGACCGACAACTTCTCAGGCGTCGTCGCACACCGCCAAACCGCGCCCGAATCCCGCGACTGGCTCGCCAAACTAATGGGAACCAGAGCGCTCTGGCAATCAACCAACCAGACCACCGCCCACGGCTCCCAGCACTCCGGGCGCGGCTCAGCACGCCGCGTCCGCGAGTTCAGAATTGGATCAGACACCTTCGCCGAGCTCGGCCGAGGAGAGGCAATCATCTACACAACCCTGGGGCCCGATCCACGCCGGACCATGATCCTCCCAGTCGAGCTCGACTCGCGTGAGCCCGAGCGGATTGGAGCCGACGTCCGGCATTCCTGCGAGCTCCGTGTCCATCCCGAAGAACGGCTACCCGCAGCCACCGGTGCGGCCGGCGGCGCGGATGCGCCGATGGGGCCCGATCCTCACAGCGCTGGTTTCTGACTCTGAGACCGCCCGGCGCCGAGACGGGGACGACACCTGACATTGGCGAGACGCGAGATGGATGTCGTCTACGGTGCTGAGACCTGCGTTCGTGTCGGCGCGTGTACGGGGAGCCGGCGCGGTCGTCGTGACTTCCTTTGTTAGAGATCCATCCTGCAGAAGGCTGAGGGTCTCCGGGGGCGCAGGCTTGGATGCTGGCTTGTCTTACGCGCTGGCGGGTTCCCAGATCAGCTGGGAGATTTCGAGCGCCACTTCTGAGCTGTGTCCGTTGGCGCGAGGTTCCACGACGCCGGTCACCGCGCAGATGACGTTGTTGAGCCAGCGGTAGCGTTCGTCGTCGCTGACGTGCGTCATCGCGCCGACGAGTTGGCGCACGCCGTCGGGTGCGGTGCGAACGTAGCCGCGGCAGGTGAACAGGATCGCGGCCCCGTCGTTGGTCTCGATCACCCCTCTGAAGTCGGGGGTGAGTGTGTCGTCGGTTCGGAGTCTTGGAAAGTTCGCCGCCCGCAGCGATCCCGTGACCTGCCCTTCGCAGCGTCCTTGTGCGAAGAGCAGGCTTTGGGACTCGGTTCCGTGAACACCGTCGAGCTGGACGCTCCAACGGTCGGGAGTGCTAAACCGCGCGCGGTAGAACGGCTCGAGTCTCATCCCGGCTCGACCATGCGCTCAGCTCGCAGCAAGCCCGGCGACGGTCGCGGGGACGCCCTCGAACGCTCCGATTGAAACCAGCGTGCCGTTGCTTTGGACCGTCCAGCCGAACAGCTTTTGCGCGTCGGCGTCGATCGCGTAGAGATAGCTGCCGTCGCGTGTGATCGCTTCGTCGCGGATCCCCTTTTCCCCGAGGCGCGTCGAGCCCGCGACCGCGTGGCGCAGCTGCAGTACGCCGTCGTCGGCAATCTCGTAGCTCGAAATTGTTCCGTCGCCGAAGTTGGTCACGTAGGCGAAGCGGCCGTCGTTGGTGACCGCCGCCCAGCACACCTCGCTGCGGGTGTCGCCGACCGAGCCGCTCACGGGCGCTAGCTCGCCGGGGCCAGTGATCGAGTAGGAGGACGCGGCAGCGGCGCCGACGGCGCCGCCGAACGCCTCGGTGACGATCATCGCGCCGTCGGTGGTGACGCCGAACCCGTATGGCGTCTTGCCTGACGACTTGATCGTCGTTGGCCCGGTGGCGTAGCCGTGTTCGTCGACGGCGTACGTGCTGATCGAGTCGGTTCCGCGCTCGGTCACCACGAGCGTCCGGCCGTCGACGCTGAACGAAACCTGAGCGGGATCGGCATCCTCGGCGCTCAGCGGCCGAGCGGAGCCGTCCAGCTCGACGAGCTGGCCGTCGTCGATCCGGAAACCAGCGATGTTCGGGGTCGCGTTGTTGAGCACGTAGACGAGATTGCCGCTGACCGCGACGCTCGTCGGTGTGGCGCCACCTGACGCGACGCGATCACAGAGGCGCAGCCCGTCGTTGTGGACCGCAAACAACGACAGCTCATCGCTGCCGGCATTCACGACGAGCAGCTGCCGACCGTCGTCGCTGAGAACGATCGAGCTCTGGGACGGCAGGTGCGGCTTCCCGGTACCCCGACCTCCCGTAGCGAACTGCCCCAGCGGCCCGAGCTTGCCGTCGGAGCGCCGCTCGAACGCGAGCACTTCGTTATTGATGGCGTCGTTGGTCTGCACATAGACGGCCGCGAGGGCATTGCTGTGCTGCTCAGACATGCATTCCTCCAGAGGATTCTCGACACAGGTTGGAAGTAAGTCGGCAAAGCGTCCCGGGCGTTACGGCGGCCGTGTGATGGCGAGCCCTCGATGCCTCGTGAAGCCGCGCTCGAGTGCGAACCGCGCCTAGATCGAATGGAGGGTTCTTGTGGGCTGCGCTCTGTCCGTCGCAGCAGATCCGTCAAACTAGATCGACATGAACGACAGTTCCACACGAATTGCTGCACTGCTCCACGAGGCCGGCGAGACCCACCACCTCGTCTATCGGATCGTCGACGGCGATGATCCCGATTGGGCGTCGTGGTATGCAGACTGGCTGTTGAACCTGTCGGAGCTGCCACAGATGTTGGGAACCACGCCGGTTCGCAGCGAGTTGGTCTGGCTGCTTGTCACGCTCGACAAGGAGTACACGAAGGCGAGCCCCGGAACACCTTGGCCGCAGTGGTACGCGGAGCGGGTGGCGGAGCACTTCGCCGCAAAGACCGACTGACGCTCTCCCGTCGATCGATTTGCGGCGGTGCCGCTCCCAGCCCGTCGCGAGCCTTGCTGATCTTCCAAACTCGTTTGGCGGAGCGCTTGGCATGACGTGATGATGTGCCCGACTCATCAGCGTTCTACGCTCGTTGCGCGCGCCGTGGGCAATCGCGACGTCGCTCCTTTGGGGTGTGGCTCAGCCCGTCAGCAGTTCGAGCACGCGACTGAGCTCCTCGCGGAGGGCGTCTTCGTCCTGGCCATATAGCGGCGACACAGCCCGCGCGATCAGACGCTCCGCTTGCGCAACTCCGCGCGCTGATATTCCCTCGCTGCGGAGCGATTCGATCACGTCTCCTAGCTCGGTCGCGACCGCCCTGACGATTCGCGCTTCGAACAGCGGCGGCGCGAGCAGTCCGAACTTTCGGCCCTCAGACGCTTGCTTGAGCACGTCCTCGAGTCTGGACGCCAGGTCGTGGCGCGTCTGGTTTGACAGCAGCCGCTGGCGCTGGTGTTCAACGGCGACGATATTGAGGCGTTCGCGCCCTTCAATCACTAGATCGATCGCGCTGTCGCGCTGCGCTTGGAGATGTACGGCGAGCAGCACGGCGAGGGTCAGCAATACGGCGCCGGCGCTGCCCGCGATCGACGCGGCCCATGGTCGGCCCTCGAGCAGCGCGATGACGCTGCCGATCAGCACGGCCGCGACGTGGACGCACTGGCGCGAGGTGTAGCCCACCGCGTCGGCCGCGCGGGCCAAGGGATGACCGTACGGCAAGGCGGCGCGTCCTTCGTCTCGCATACTCCCGGCTCGCGAAGCGTGCAACGACGGACGCCTCATGCCCCCGAACCGGTCGCGGGGCCGATCACAAATTCAATGCAGGCCGATCGTCTCATGGCACACCCACAAAAAGACCGACCAGACTTCCCGGCTCGCCGAGCACAATCTTACGCTCCGAACGCCGTTCTGCGGGACTGACAGCCTTCGCGCGCCGAGCTCCACCAACTGCTCGGGGAGGTCACCTGGTTGCTCGGACCCGCCGCTTATCGGCGCATCGATAGCGGACTGACGGTCGAGCATTAATATCCGGGGCGGCGAGCCGGGAAGTCTGGTCGGCGCGATCTGTCATGCCATGAGACGACCGGACTTCATTCAACCTCTGCAGGTATCCCGGCCCGGGTCGGGTAGCGGCTCCTGACATGCACGGGATCGAGCTGGTCGTCGCTCTGCTGCTCGCGTCCACCGTGCTGGCGTGGCTCGCGCGCGCGATCAACGTCCATTACGCCATCGTGCTCGTCCTTGGCGGACTGGTGGCCGGGCTGGTGTCGGGCGCGTCGGCTCCGCGAGTGGACCCAAACGTGGTGCTGTTCGTGTTCCTGCCGCCGCTGGTGTACGCGGCGGCGTTCGGGTCATCCACGCAGGATCTCCGCGCCCACGCCCGGGCGATCGGGCTGCTGGCGGTAGGGCTGGTGCTGGTGACGATGGGTGCCGTCGCGGTGGTGGCCCACGTCGTGGCTCACGTTGGCTGGGGCAAGGCGTTCGTACTGGGAGCGATCTTTGGGGCCGACCGACCCGATTGCGGCCACATCGGTACTACGGCGGCTGGGGGCCCCGGATCGCATCTCGACGGTCCTGGAGGGCGAGGCTCTAGTCAACGACGGCACCGGGCTGACGGTGTACAAGCTCGCGGTCGCCGCGGTCGTGTCCGGCCACTTCTCCCCCGGGCTTGGGATCGTCAAGTTCGTCGGCGTGTCCGCCGGCGGCGTCGCGATCGGCCTGGCCGCCGGATGGCTGTCTGTCGAGGTGCGCAAGCGCATCGACGAGCCACAGATGGAGATCAGCATCTCGCTGCTGACCGCCTACCTCGCTTACCTCCCGGCCGACCGGCTGGGCACCTCCGGCGTGCTTGCCGCGGTCGCCGCCGGGCTGTACACGGGAGGGCGGACCGGGCTGATGCTCTCGCCCACATCGCGGCTTCGCACGCTTGGTTTCTGGGAGGCGCTGACGTTCCTACTCGAGTCGGTCCTGTTTCTGCTCATCGCCTGCAACTTCCGCACATCACACAGGGTCTCTCCGTGGGTACACCGCTTCTGTACGCATGCGCAGTCGTGGTGACGCTCGTCGTCGTGCGGATGGCCTGGATGTTCACCGTGCCGCAGCTCGTCCGGCTCGCCGTTCCGCGGTGGGGCGAGACGCAACCCGGAGCGGGGGAACGGACGGTCCTCGGGTGGAGCGGCATGCGCGGGGGCGTGTCGCTCGCAGCGGCACTCGCGGTGCCACTGACCGCCGAGGGACATGCGTTCCCCGACCGTGCCGTCGTGATCTTCATCGCCTACATCACGATCGCCACATCGCTCGTGATCCCAGGCCTGACTCTGTCCCCGCTCATTCGCCGGCTCGGGCTCGGGGAGGAGGAAGCGGTCGCACAAGAGGAGGCGCGGGCGCGCATCCAGCTCGCGCACGCAGCGCTCAGGCGCATCGAGGAGTTGGCGGACCGCGAGCAGCTCCCGGAGTCCCTTCGGGATCAGCTTGTGGCCAACTACGAGCAGCGCATCCGTCGCCTTGGGCCCGAGGCAGAGGGACGCGACAGCGATGGCGACGACGCCGCCGAGGCCGCGCAACGGCTGCGAGGGCTCCGGCACGAGCTGATCGGCACCGAGCGGCCAGCGGCTTGAGGACCTGCGCCGGCGCGGCGAGATCTCGACCCACACACAGCGGCGCATCGAGCACGAGCTCGACCTGGAGGAATCGCGGTTGACGCGATAGCGGGCTTCCAGCGGTCGTGCTAGCCGCTGATCGCGGTGACGAACCGACGCCGCTGTGCGTGCCGGGCAGGGCCCGTTACCGCCTCCCACAGCTCTGGCGGTGAGGCGTCGACGTGAACCTCGTCCTCGACTGTCACGGACGTGATCGCTGCTGCTACTCCTCGCGCGAGTTCTTTGGAGGCAGCGCTTGGGCGTGGGCGAGAGCTTGCCCGACCCAATGCTTCAGTGCCCGGCCTTGCAGCCCTTCTGGCCGAACGGCTATGAAGCCGCGCATCGGTCGTCCGGTCAGATCCATGGGGCGTGCGTGCGGGCGCGTCAGCGCCGCGTCGGCGTCGGCGGGATCGAGGCGTACGATCAGCTCGTCCTTGCTGACGCCGCAGCACATGTGCCCGGCGACCATGAAGGTCAGGCCGCCGAACATCGGTCGCTCGGCAACGTCGCCACTGTCTGATAGGAGCGTGCGGACGCGGCCTGCGAGTCGCTGGTCGTATGCCACGCCGCTTACTCCCGGAGTGTTCTTGGGAGCCCGAAGGACGCGAACACGCTGGTGTCCGCGAATCCAGTGATCTCGGCGACCTGGTCGCCTGCGAGCGTCAGGACCATCAGCCCGTACGCGTGGGCGATCGGTGTGTGCGGGTCGCGCAGGTAGCAGCCGAACGCGGGCTGGCCGTTGGCGCGGGTCTGGACGAGGCGGAAGCGTTGCAGCTGCCCGTTCCCGGGAACGGTCGAGAGGAACTCGGCGACGGCGGCGCGGCCCTGATACTCGATCCCTTCAGGCGGCATCCTCAGCACGCCATCGTCGCTCAGGAGCGCGACGACGCCGGCGACATCCCCGGACTCGAACGCCACGGTAAACCGTGCGACGAGATGCTGCTCCTCGCGCGATCCTGGCAGTGGCGCCTGTTGACGATCCGGCAGGAGCTCGTCGATGGCTCGGCGGGCGCGATGAAGCGCACGGTTGACCGCCACCTCGGTCGTCTCCAGGATCTCGGCGGCCTCGGCCGCCCGGAAACCGAGCACATCGCGGAGCACTAGCGCCGCTCGCTGGCGCGGGGAAAGGCGCTGGAGCGCGATCATGAACGCCAGCCCGACCGACTCGCGCGCCTCATACCGACACTCCGGGCCGGTCGCCTGCTCGACCGCGCCTTGCAGCAGCACGTCCGGAAATGGCTGCAGCCACACGGGCTCCGGGCAGCCAGTCGGCTGCGGCGGCGGCGGGCTGTTCTCGGGCAGCGGCGGAGCCTCGGGCGGTCGCCTGGCGCGATCACGCACAGCGTTCAGAGACCGGTTGGTCGCGATCCGATACAGCCACGAGCGCACAGACGAACGCCCCTCGAACGCTTCCAAACCCCGCCACGCCGCCAGAAACGTCTCTTGCACGAGATCCTCCGCGTCCTGAACTGAGCCAACGATCCGGTAGCAATGCAGCTGCAACTCGCCTCGGAACCGCTCAGCGATCGCGGCGAACGCCTCGGCGTCTCCTGCCCGGGACCGGCGGACGAGCTCGCCCACATGCGCTGCAGCATCAATCGCCGTCACGCGGCCATCCTCGCACGGGCAGCAGCGCCGCGACCGGTCACGATTGCGCCTTGGCCATCGCGCGGCGCAACCCCTCGGCGTCGTAGATCAGCTCGCCGCGAACGATCTTGCCGTCAGCGACCTCGAGCACCTCGGCCGACGTCAGCACCCCCAGACCGGGCATCGCCATCTCCCAATCGATGATCGAGCACACGGTGCTGCCGTCCACGAACTGCCGGCGCACCCGAAAGCTCGTCACCGCCTGGCCAGCCTCGCGGGCCATAGCCCGATACCCCTCAGCGGTCTCGAAACTCGCGACCGGGCCGATGAACCTGAAGTCCTCAGCGAGCGGCACCTCGCTGAAGTCGCCCCGCTTGTTCTGCCACGCGTCGTAGTAGCGCCCCGCCAGTTCGATAGCCGTCATGTCCGTACCTCCGTCGTTTTAGTCAGAGCCGAGCTGTGACAGTTAAGACACCGCCGGCGTCTGGAACTGACCTCACGCCTGACGTGATCACTTGGCCGTTGACGCGGACGCGATCGGCGGCACGGCAGCTATCCGGCAGCTATCCGAGGCAGACAGGGGCCTACCGACCCAGGCGTGTAGCGAGTTTCTCGAGGGCGGCGTTATAGCCGGCCTCGGCATCGCCGCGGCCCGCGGGCGGATACGGTCCGTCGCTGAGCGTCATCCGGGTCTTCGCGCCGTGGTCGTGGAGCTCCACTCGCACCACGGTCGGCTCGTGCATCCCGGCCTCGGGCATCGGATCCGAGCGCATCACGATCAGCTCCGGCTCGACGAGCTCGAGGATCTCGTAGCTGATCGCGAACTCCGCACCGCCACCCGGCCGGACCATCGTGACCTCCCAGCGCCCACCGACGCGCAGGTCGATGCGGACCTTCTCGCGCGGGACGTCCATGTGCTCCGGGCCGTACCACGCCGCTACCTCGTCGGGGTCAGTCCACGCCTTGAACACCTGCTCGCGCGGCACGTCGAAGATGCGCGTGATCAGCACCTCCTGATCGGCGGCTGTCACGGGGGTCGAGTCACTCACGTTGCTCTCCTTTGTGGCGAAGGTGTGCGTCGAGTCGATCGATCCGTGCCTCCCACGTGCGCTTGCGCGACTGCATCCACTCCACCGCGTCATCCAGCGGATCGGCCTGCATCCGGCTCGGACGCCACTGCGCCTGTCGGCTGCGGATGATCAGCCCAGCGTGCTCGAGCACCTTCAGGTGGCGCGAGATCGCAGGCTTGCTGATCGGGAACGGCTCCGCCAGCTCGTTCACAGTCGCCTCGCCCTCGGCGAGGCGGGTCAGGATCGCGCGGCGCGTCGGATCGGCGAGCGCGGCAAACGTCAAGCTGAGCTGGTCGGATAGCATCTAACGGATCAGTTAATTAACGAGTCCATTAAATACCATTCGGCTCCCGGACACAACTCCGCGACAGCTCTGCCGACCCCGGCCCGCTCGGCTGGGTCCGGCGTGCCGCGAGACCCGCTCTCGTCAAGCAGCCCGCCTCTCGCTCGCCTCGGCGCCAGTCTCGGAATGCGCGGATACGAGGGCGCTCGCGTCACGCTTCGGCAGAGCGCCGGCGTCGAACTCGAATCTGGCGATTTGCGAGACCCGCGTCGATCAGCGAGGCGGGACCTGCATTCGTGCTCGCGCGCGTACACAAGGGGACAACGGAACTTAGGTGAGACAAGATGTGCGGCGCATAGGCTGGTCGGGGCTTGCGTTCCGAGGCAGCACTCCTTCGCGTCCCTTCTCGAGTACGTGAAGTTCTGCTTTCCGCGATTCGGCTGCGAGCTGTGACGCAACCCCGAGGGTCCGGCGGCTCTATGGCTTGGGGAGGTAGGCGAGGTTTGCCGCGGTGAGGCTCTCGAGCGCCATTCCGAGTGCCACGCCTTCGGCCAGCCGGCGGCTGATGCGTTGCCGGAAGATCATCGCCATGTACCGGTTCGTGAGCTGAGGCCGCTGCGTGATCGTTTCGGCGATCGCCTGCGCCCGTGGGAGTACCTCGGCGAGCGGGACGATCTCCGCGATCGCGCCCCAGTCGAGTGCCTGCTGGGCGGTGAACGAGCCTTGAGTGATCTCGAGGTTGCGGGCGCGGTTGAGCCCGAGGACCTCCTCCCAGACGACGAAGAGTCCGTCGCCGGGGGCGATGCCGGACGCGAGATGTGGAAGGTCGGAGAAAACGGTTGTGTCACTCGCGACGACCACGTCAGCCAGCAGGACGTACTCGCTGTGGACGGACACGGGACCGTTCACCGCGGCGACGATGGGAATCTCGAGGTCGACGAGGTGCTGGATTCCGCGGCGCCCCTCGACATACGCGACGTCCGCGCTCATCGGCTTCGTGAAATCGCCGAGGCTCGGGCCGTCGATCTCGGTTATGAAGCGGTCGCCGGTTCCGGTGAGCACGACGATCGTGTTGTCTCGGTCGTATGCGATCTCCTCGATCAGCCGCGGGAAGTCGCGGTGCGTGGTTCCGGTGAAGACCAGAGGTCCCACGTCGGTGTGGAGCCGGACGGTGAGGACGCCGCTCGGTGATCTCTCCAGCGCGAAGTTTTCGTAGCCGGAAAAGTATGGGGGCGTGGTTGTCGACACGGGTCCTCCTTCGTGGACGGTCATTGCTTCAGCAGCCTTTGGTGAGAACGGTCTCGATGACGTCTCGGAATCCGGATTTACGCCGGCGGTCGTGTGGTTCTCAGCGCGCGTGCGAGGACCGCGCCCGCGCCGGCCACGCCCAGCCCCACGAAGATTGCGAAGCCGAGCACGGTGTTCGGTGGGCTGGCGCCTCGGTCGAGTGCGAATCCGGCGCCGATCACGGGAATCGACAGCCCTACGTAGAGGGCTATGAGCAGGTCCGAGGTCAACGCGAGGCGGCTCTCGGGCGGTGCAGCTTCGAGCACCAGACCGGTGGTGCCTTTGAAGACCGCACCCGCGCCCGCGCCGATCAGGGCGCCGCTGAGCAGAAACAGCGTGAGGCTCGGGCTCGAAAGACGTACCGCGGTCACGAGCAGTGCGAGGCCGGTGAGCATGGAGATCGTGCCGAGCACGAACACGCGCGACGCCGGCAGCCGGTTTGTCGCGAGCTGCGACACCACCCCGGAGGTGAAAACCAGGAACAGTGTCGCGCCGGCCAGCGCGTGCGAAGGACGGTCAAGCACGGCGGTCAGGAAGAGCCCAGAGAGCCCGGCGAACAGTCCGGTTGCCGCGAACGCTGCCAGCGTCGCCGTCGCCCCGGGAACCAGAACCCGGACGGGACGCGACCGACTGCTCGCCCGGCTCTCGCTCGAAGGCGCGGCGGCTGGCGCGCGGGTTTCAGGCGCAGTCGCCACGCCGATCAGAGCCAGCGCCCCTAGCCCGAGGAACACGAGGTACGGCAAGGTCAGGGGGAAGCTCGCCCACTCGGCCAGGCTGCCCGCGATCAGCGGACCGATGCCGAGGCCGCCGACGCTCACTGCCGTGCCGATGTTCCGGGCGCGGATCGAGGCGGAGGGGCTTGGGTCCTCGCGGGCCCGCAGCTCGATGAGGTAGGTGATGGCCGTCCCAGCGGCGAGCCCGACCGACACTCCGGTGATCAAGCGTCCGACGAGGACTCCCGGCAGGGCCTTCCACGCGGGGAGCAGAGCCGCCGCGACGATCATCGTTGCCACCGCACCGAGCATCGCGCCGCGGCGGCCGGCTCGCGTAGCGATGAAGCGCACCGACAGCAGCGCGCCGATCGTCCCGACGGCGAAGATCGCGTAGATCACCGTGACCATGAACGCCGACAGGTGATCGCGAGTCCGGTAGAGGCCATACAGCGGGCTGGGCAGCGTGCCGAACGCCATCACGATCAGGAGAGCGAACGCCACCGCCCAGAAGCCAGCGCGGAATTGTCGGGTGTCCGACGCCGGCGACGCACCCGCGGTATCGCTCGGGATTGCGGATGCTTCGTGCACGGTCACGCCACCGTCACCAGACCTCGCATGGATGGCGTCCGGCAGGTCGATCGCGCCCTCGCGGCGGCGGGCCGTCGGATCGGGCGGCGCGCGTCGTGCTCACGTCCGGTCCAGCTCCCCGCCGTCGATGATGAGGTTGGCGCCGATGATGAAGGACGCGCGGTCCGAGACGAGGTACGCGACGGCCTCGGCGATGTCGTCGGGGCGGCCGATGTGTCCCGCCGGGATCGTGGCGAGGAGCGCGGCGGGCTCGGCGCCGATGGCGGCCGCGATCTGTTCGCGGACGCTGTCGCCGCCCGGGCTTTGGATCGAACCGGGGGTGATCGTGTTGACGCGGACGCCTCGGGGCGCCAGATCCGTGGCCAGACCCTTGGAGTAGGCGATCAGCGCCGACTTCGAGACTCCGTAGTGCAGCAGGGCGCCGGGGAGCGTGTATGCCGCGCTGGAGGCGATGTGGACGATCGCTCCGCTGCCCCGCTCGAGCATCTGCGGCGCCAGCGCCGCGTTGAGGCGGACTGCGGCCAGGAAGTTGATGTCCAGGTCCTCCTGCCACTGGTCAGGCTCGATCGCGAGCGCCCCGCCTGGCGGCAGGCGTGACGCGCCCGCGTTGTTGACGATGATCTCGACGCCGCCGAGGTGGTCAAGCGCGGCGGCGGCGACCGCGTCCACCCCGTCCTTGGAGCGCAGGTCGCCCGCGATGAAGTGCACATCCGGGGTGTCGGCGACCGCCGCGCGGGCAACCGCGACGACCTCGGCGCCCGCCGCGGCGAGGCGCTCGACGATGGCTGCGCCGATCCCTCGCGAGCCGCCCGTGACGATCGCGCGCCGCCCCGCGAGGTCGCGCGGAACGCTGACGAGATTGGTGGTGTCCTGCTGATTTTGTACCATACGTTCCGTTATATCAGATTCCAGAACGATCGGTACTGAATCCATGGCTCGACCTCGTGAATTCGATGAGCAGTCCGTCCTGACCGCAGCCCAGGACGTCTTCCGGCGACAGGGCTACGGCGGCGCCACGGTGAACGACCTGACCGACGCGACCGGACTCGGCAAGAGCAGCCTCTACGGCGCGTACGCCAGCAAACACGGCCTCTACCTCGCGGCGCTCGACGACTACCGTGAGCGCCAGGTGCAAGCGTTGCGGCACGACCTCGAAATCGACGAGGCCGCGATCGCGAAACTGCGATCGATGCTGCTCGAGGTCGCGCACGGAAGCACCGGCCCCAGGCCGAGCTGCATGCTCAACGGCGCAGCCACCGAGCTCAGCGGCCATGACGCCTCGGTCGGCGAGCGCGTCACCTCGGCGTTCTGCGATCTCGCGACCCTTGTCGCCGACACCGTACGCGCGGCCCAGGATGAGGGAGACGTCGACGCCGACGCCGACGCCGACGCCGTCGCCGTCGCGCTCCTGGCGATCAGCCGAGGCGTCGACGTCCTGGGGCACGGCGGCTTGGAGCGTGAGCGTCTCGAGCGAGCGATCGACGCCACCCTCGAGGCCTTCGCGGCCTGACCGGCCGCCCCCTCGAGCGCCTTCGCCATCCGCGCTCACGCGCCCTTCCCGACGCCCGTGTCCTACGTGAAACTGCCGGGTCACCCCGAACGTTGTCTGCGGCGCCGCGAAGATCCAGTGAACCTAGTCGGTCTCGCCTTCGCCCTCCAAGACAACCCCTCGGCGTGTCAGTTCGGCTTTGGTGTCGTCGATGTCGTCGTCTTCGTATCCGACATAGCCCGCGACCGCAGTCTCGCCATCCTCGAGCCTTGGCACCCCGAAACCGTGGGAGACCGAGGTCGGCTGGCCGATCTTCCGAGTCGACGACTGACCTACGCGGGCCCGCCCCGTCAGCGCAGACTGAGCGAGGCGCCAGCGCCGCCGGCCACCCGACCGGGTTGAGTGCTTCAGGCGTCACGCACGCGCCTGAAGGCAGAGTCGCTGACGACCGCTTCGCTCCTCCCGAGGCCGCGCCACGACGATCGCATTGGCGACGTTCCAGCTGCCCGGGTCAGGGCGCGATGTCGATTGCGCTCACCCGGTGCCTCAGCGGACCGGTCTGCCGGTGGGCGAGACGACGAGCCATGTGCCGCCGAACTCGTCGACGTTCTGGCAGAGGATTTGGCCGGGCGAGACGTCGCCGGTGTAGTAGTAGAGCGGATGGCCGTCGTAGGTCACCTGCTTGGCGCCGCCGGGTCTGCGGGTGGTGCCGAGCGCTCCGGGGAGACCTCCGGCGCGGCGCGGGGCTCCCCGTGTGAGCACCGGTGGCCAGACAGCAGCGCACCGCCCGGAGCACGTGCTCGCGGCTGAGAGGTCGCGCGTGAAGAGGTAGATGGTGCGGTCGCCCCGGTCGGCGAGGATCAGTCCGTACTTGCTGGTTCGTACCGTGATCACGCGGCCCACGGGTCGTGCGGCGGCCCGTGGGTCGCGGTTGCGGGAGACCGTGGCTGGGGAAGCGTGAGGCCTAGGCAGCACGTGCGTCGTGGGGTGCGCACCCGAGCTCCCGCAGGCGGAAATGGCGAGCGCGGCGCCGAGCCCCGCGGCGGAGAGCATGGACTTGTTGATGGTGTTGGCGGCGTTCTTCGGTGCGCGCATGGCGTCAACACTCGTCGTCGGGTCGTTCCTCGAGCAGTCGTTCCAACGTCTGGCCGAGCCAGTACAAGCCGGCGCCGATGATCAGCAGTGCGAGCGCGATTGCCAACGCGCCTTTACTCGGGCCGGTGGTCGGTCCTGACCCGATCGCGAACAGGACGAGCGCGATCCCGGCCGCCCCGAGTAGGCCTCCGAGCACGCTCCGATGCTTCCAGCAGCGCGCGATCAGCCACAGGTCGCCGACCGCGAGCGCTAGGCCCCCGGCTGTCAGCGCGCCGGTCATCTGACCCCGGCTTCCAGCCGGGCGCAGCTCGACCTCTCGGTGTGTCCATACGCGCGTTCGACGCTCACGCCGCTTTGACCCGCGGTTGCGCTGAACGGGTTCACGCGGCGTACGGCCAGGTGTTTGCGTGGCGAAACCGAGTCGCCACATCCGCGGGTCAAACCGGGCATGAGGTTTGTTCTCACGCTCTTCACTCGCCTGGTGCCGGCGGGCGTCTTCTTGCTCTTCGGGGCTGACGAGTTCGTCAACCACGGGCGCAACGTGCGGTCATTCGCCCTCTACGGGCTGCCCAACCCGAGCGCGTTCTCATACGCGGTCGGGTCGCTCGAAATCGTCGGCGCGCTGGCGTTGCTCTCCGGGATTGCCCTGCTCCCGGCAGCTATCGCGCTGGCCGGTGACATGGTCGGCGCGATCGTCGTCTCGGGGATCGCACTCGGTGAGCTGGTGAGCCTGACCCTCGCGCCCGCGATGCTGCTCGCGATGCTGATCTTGATCGCTCGCGAGCTCTCGGCTCGGCGACGCGGCTACGGCCGCTCCGCAGCCACGGCTCACGTTTGCGGGGATCGAATTGCCGGCGAGTAGCGACATCAGGAGAACTTGGTCGACGGCCGTGGTTGGAGTGCCCCGTCCACGTAGGTGTCGACCTTCTCGTTGTAGAACGCGATCAAGCCGGCGATCTTCTGGCTCTCGGGCAGTGGGGTCCGATACGACCAGGCCAGACCGTCGTGAATGGTGTCTCCAGCGCGTATCGACCAGTATTCGGCCTGCCCCTTGTAAGGGCAGTGGGTCGCGGTCTCGCTCGGTATCAGCAGGTCCATCCGAACGTGAGTCTGCGGCAGGTAGTAACGCGGCGGGAGCCCGGTCTCGAACAGCAACCTGGGGCCGGTCGACTCGGCGACGGTCACCCCGTCGACCTCAACTCGCACGTGTCTTGAGCTCGGAAGGATGTCCACGCGCGTGAACGGGTCACGCGGGTGGGTGAACACCTGCTCATCCTCCTCGAACCAGGCATCCATTGAGTGCCAGTCGAGCCGGATCAGCTCGCGCAGCTCCTCGATCGGCGAATCTTCGTATCGGAGCGCCGCGCCAGGGACCTCCTTGCCCGTCGTCCTGACGGCGAACGTGCGCCCGTCCCCCCGGCTCGGGGAGTGGGCAACCCCGCCATCCGGTTCAAGGACTTCGGCGCGGACGTCGGCGAGCGGGAAGTAGTAGGTCGGGTAGTAGGGAACCTCCCACACCAGCACCGGACGGGTCGTGTCGGCAACGACCTCCCCGCCGAGGTACGCGCGCACGCGCTTGGCGCCAGTCTCGATCGTGATCCTCCCGCGGGGCCTGCTGGTTTCAGCTGTGGTCGTGCTCATGGTCTTACCTCCAGTTGGTCGTACTTACCGAGCGTCGCGCGGCACTCCTCGGATCCCGCGGACCGCTGCAATGGGCGCGGTCCGTGGGATCCGATTTGCGTTCGCGATGTTCACGCCCCGGCGGCATCGCTTGCGTACAGCGAGCCGGCCGGTCCTACCTTGGGGGGAACTGCGAGCCGGGGACTGGGGCTGCGAGGTTGGCTGTGGGCGGCTTGTGGCCGAGCCACCCGAGCACCGCGCAGTTGATATCCACCCCGGCTGATCCGTACGACGCGGGCTGCCCCGTCGCCGGGTTGACCCCGGTCAGCAGGTCGGGCCGCGTCGCGGCCAGGTTGAACACCTGGTTCTCGTCGATCTGCCGCTCGTTCAGCCCTTGCTTGACCGCCTTATTCGTCCACAGCCCGAGTTGCGCGTCCCACAGCGGGCTGTAGGCGTCGGCGTGGCGCGGATCGCGGAGCGTGGGAAAGTCCCCGAACACGTTCAGCAGATCGCCGCCATTTCGCAGCCCGTTGATCAGTGCCGTGTTGCCGAGGCTCGCATCCTCTGCCGCGTGGCCGTCTAGCACCAGGTTCCGGAACCCCTGTGCCTGCGGGTTGTCGGCGCCAGTCTGGCCGTTGATGAACCCGAACAGCCGCTCCCTTGCGGAGCCGACGAAGTCGTCGCCGCCGTTGAACGAGGCGTTGTTCAGAGCCGGGACGTAGATCGAGCGCTCGAGCACCGCGGTCAGCGGCTGGCCGGCGTCCGTGCTGAGGTAGGCGATCGGCTGGCCGGCGTCGAAGCCCTTGACGAACAGCAGGTCCGCCCAGGACTCGTTGAACTGACCCGGGGCCGACGGGCCGGCGACGTGGACGCTAAGCACTCGGTCTTCCGTGTTGGTGTGGTGGGTGACGTCGAACGCCGCGTCGCCGGTGGCGATGATCGGCGCGTTGTAGACCACATCCGAGCCCTTGATCCGGATGAACGGGCTGTAGCCGGGCCCGGCGACCGCACCCGGCTGGAACTGCTTCAGCGGGAAGCCGGTAGGTCCGGGCACCGCGATCCGGGTCGGGCTGAAATCGGGCGCGCCCGCGAAATGAACCACGGCCGGCCCGAACTTGTTCTGGTCGGGGGTCGGATGGCCCAGCGTCACCGTCTGGACGGCCGCGGGGTCGCCGACGGCGATGTTCGCCAGCTTCGGCGCGTAGTTGACGCCGAGGTCGTGCGCCAGGCCGGAGTCGGAGGCGTCGAGCAGCAGGTACCAGACCTTCTCGGTTTGACCGGGGTGGTGCGGTACCGGGGCGGTGCCCGGGTAGATCGGCAGGCGCGCCGTCTCGTTGCTCAGGTTGATCTGGATCGCGCTCTCCTCGGTCAGATGGTTGCGCGGAAGCAACCCGCTGAGCTGCCCGAGTCCGGCGGCCGAGCCGGTGTGGCCTGCCCGGTGCCCGGTCGAGGCTGAGGCTGAAGCCCCGAGGCTGACGACGGCCAGCGACACTCCGGCCAGAACGACCGTCACTGAAGTCAAGGTCAACGCGGTCTGTGACCGCATGCGCAGGCGTGCGAGGAATCGATTTATCACGTTGAAGCTCCTTCTCGGAAGACTCCGCCGAGTTCGGCGGCGTGGTGGGCATCGAGCGGTTTAGACCCGCAGCCGCGAAATTCGATTGTTGGACCGAGCAGTCCAGTATCCTGGTAGAGTGGACCGATCGGACCACTCAGTTTCGCCTCACGCGAGCAATCGTTTTTCGACCAGACGGGTCCAACGATCGATGCCGTCTTGGTCCTGGTTCAGAAGCCGCTTCGATGCGAACGTTTGCTCGTAAGGACGACCACGAGTGGGCGCAGCGACACCTGTCGCACTACGTCGACGGCGATCTCCGTGACCGTGCTCGCCGGCGTCTTGAGCGGCACGCGGCTGAATGTCCCGAGTGCAGCCGAGGGATCCGCGCTATCAAGGCGCTTCTGAGGCTGATCCCGGGACTCGACGGCCCCGGCGAGGTCCGCGCGCCCGCCAGCGTGTTCGACCGGGTTCGCGCCGACGCCTCGGATTCACCTTCCGACCCTCCCGGGAGTCCCGACGAATGACCGCGCTCGTCGCTCGCCGACCCCATGCGCGTGCTCGCGGTCCGGAGGCGCAACTACTCGCGCTGGCTCAGCAGGGCGATGTGACTGCATTTGAGACGCTCACCCGGAGCTGCATTGACCGCCTATTTGCGGTCGTGGTTCGTCTGGTCGACGATCCCGCCGAAGCGGAGGACGTCGTTCAAGAAGCGCTGCTCCGGGCGTGGCGAGGGATTGGGCGCTTTCGCGGCAAGTCGGCCTTTTTCACGTGGCTCTACCGGATCGCCATCAACGAGGCCCACCGCTCCCTGGAGAAAGGTGCCCGGCGCCCCCAAACGGTCGACCCGGCTGACGCACGAGTGCAGGAGAGCCCCTCGAACGACTTGGGCCCCGCACGATTGGCCGAGGATCGAGAGCTCCGTGGCACACTCGGGCTGGCGCTATCGGCCCTACCGCCTCCGCACCGCGCCGCGGTGATCCTGAGAGACGTCGAGGGTCTATCCACGCGCGAGGCGGCCGACGCCGCCGGCATTGGCGAGGCGGCGTTTAAGAGCCGCCTGCACCAGGGCCGGCTCGGGCTGCGAGCCGCGCTGGGCGACGAGTTTCTCATCGCCGCCGGTTCGGCGTAGTACCGAAACGGAGTCTTGGTTTGGACCGACCCGTCCAGATAAGCTTCAGCTCAGCGATGCTCGAAGTTCCACCCACCGAACGCGGCCGCGCCAGCCGCGAGCGGATCGTCCAGGCTGCCGCCCGGCTTGTCGCCAGGCAGGGCGCAGCGGCGACCAGCCTCGATGACGTGATGAAGGCCACGCACGCGAGCAAGAGTCAGCTCTACCACTATTTCGGCGACAGACACGGGCTCGTCGAGGCTGTCGTCGAGTACGAGTCGGCGGCCGTGCTCGGCGTTCAAGCACGCGCGCTCGCATCGGTCGGCGACTGGGATGACCTCAACGCCTGGGCTGACGGGATGGTGGCGATGCTCGAGCGTCGACGCTCTCGGGGTGGGTGCCCGATCGGGACCCTCGCCGCGGCGGTGGCCGATACCGACGAGGCGCTGCGCCAGGCGCTGAGTGAGGCGTTCGCAACCTGGCGTGAGGCGATTTCCGGAGCGCTGCGGAGGCTACGTGACAACGGCTTCCTCGCGAGCGACGCCGACCTGAACGAACTGAGCACGATCATGCTGGCGGCGATCCAGGGCGGGCTCCTGCTCGCCAAAACGACACGCGACAGCGCGCAGCTTCGGACCGCTCTCCGCGGCGGGATCGCAACCTTGCAGACCCACGCACCCACCGTCCGGGAACCCGTCACGGTCCCCGGCGGTTCATCCCGGAGCAAGCCGCGGCGGGGACAGCCGAGAGGCGAGGGGTAGAGGGAGCGCACACCCCAACGAGGGCCTTCGCCCACACACACCCAGGAGGGAAGCCCATGGACGTTCGTTACGCATTTGTGGCCCGGATCGAGGCCAAGCCCGACAAGGCGCAGGACGTTGCGTCCCTGCTGACAGCGGCGCTGCCGCTTGCCCAGGCCGAGGAGGGGACGGTGAGCTGGTACGCCGCGCGGAGCTCGCCGAGCACGTTTTGGATCTTCGACACGTTTGGCGACGAAGATGCCCGGCAGGCACACATCAAAGGGGAGATCGCGGCGGCGTTGATGGCCAACGCCGATGAGCTCCTCGCCGAACCGCCGGAGATCCTCCCCGCCGACGTTCTCGCCGCCAAATAGCCGATGAGCACCACGCCCGACGCTTTCGACCGGTACAGATACGCAGAGGCGACTGTCACAGCTTTCGGCTGATCTAAAGGCCCGGCTAGTCCCGTTTAGCTCACGCCGCGTTCCTGGCGCCCCCCGCGATTCGAGCCTCGCTAAGCGCGGACTGCGGGGGAGCCGGCGCCTTCCGATCCAAACGGACCCGAGCCTCGCCGGGATGCGTTGTGCTTCTGGCGAATAGGAGGGGAGTCGCCGCCGAGCTTGAAGCACTTGCTTTCGTACGCCGGCGATACCCACCCCCCACGCACCCGACCGCCGGCGCGGGCGGCGTTCAGCGGTCGGTGTCGGGAAGGTCGGGGAGAGCCGGCTCGTCGATGCCGAGGTTGCCGCTGCTGGCTAGTGGCCGGACCTGTAGGTGGACGCCGGTCCGATGGGTGCCCAGCTCTCGAGCGCGCTTCATGGCGGGCGCATGGCCCCCCGGTTGATAGGCGAAGTCCTGCGCTGATCTGCGACTGCTCCAGATGCTGATCGACGTGTTCTCGAATGGCGGCTTCGCGTGGACGTCGATGCTGCCGCGATGGCCGGGGTGGTGGCGGGCACGGCTGGCGGCGTGGAGGTTGTCGCGCAGAAATGTCGTCAGATGACGGGGGCGCACGATGCCGTGGACGAGTACGACCATTGGCTCGTCCTTGGCGATCGGGGCGGCCCCGTCGTCGTTGGGGTGCCAGCCGTGCCAGTGATCGTCGTGGTGTTCGGTCCGGGCACGGGCGACCTCGCCGTCTACGCGGTAGTCACCTGCATGTCCGAGCGCGGCGCCGAGCTTGCCATGCCAGGCGGTGTGCCGCGTCGCTTGACTCCCAGGCCAGCAGCAGGCAGGTGCCCACGTGCCGGGGGATGAGGGTGAACGTGCCGGTGTTGGCGTAGTTGATCGTGTGCGCTCGCAGCCCCTCCGGGCGGGCGGCGAGCGCGGCGCGGATCGATCGCCGCCGCGCCGGAGTCTCACGTATCGGGTCGCGGTAGACGTCGATGGTCAGGAAGTCCGCCATGGTGGTGTGCGTCCTAGATGCCGCGGCGGCGGCGGCGCAGGATGTTGCGTCCGTCGCGCTTGAGCGCGTGGAGCACGGCGCGGCGGGGACCGTAGGTGGGGTCGGGGTCTTTGCCGGCGCCGAGGCGTTGGACCTGGTGCTGGGTCCACCAGAGGTCGGCGATGGAGTCGAGCTTTTTGATGCCGATCTTTTTGAGCTCGAAATCTGAGCGGGCGGTTCCCGGGGAGGCCAGAAGCGCCATCGGCAGCTCGGGCTGGAGGGCGAGCGGCCGGGCGATACCAATGAGATCGGTGGCGCCGCTGGTGATGGCGTCCGTCATGCCGGTCCCGGTGCGGAACCCACCGGTGACCAGCAGCGGGACGGTGGTGACAGCGCGGACCCGGTCCGCGAAATCAAGGAAGAACGCCTCGCGCCGCCGAGTACTCTCGGACGTGCCGCCGTCGCTCATGGCCGGCGATTCGTAGGTTCCTCCGGAGATCTCGAGCAGGTCGATGTTCTCCCGGTCGAGTTGTTCGATGACGGCGAGCGACTTGTTTTCGGTGAAGCCGCCGCGCTGGAAGTCGGCGGAGTTGAGCTTGATCGCCAGGATCTTGTCGGGGCCGATCGCCGCGCGCACGGCTCGGGTGACCTCGAGCAGAAACCGGCAGCGCCGCTCGGGGTCGCCTCCCCAGTCGTCGTCGCGGCGGTTAGAGAGCGGCGAGAGGAACTGATTGATGAGGTAACCGTGGGCGGCGTGGATCTGGACGCCGTCGAAGCCGGCCTCCACGACGGTCCGCGCGGTCCGTGCGAAGCGCGCGATCAGATCGACGATCTCCTCGGCGGTCAAGGCGCGCGGTTTGGCGAACGCGAGGCCCATGTCGAGTTGGACGGCGCTGGGGGCGACGGCCAGTTCGGAGAGGCTGGCGAGGGTTTGGCGACCGGGATGATTGATCTGGACGAGCGCGGTGGCGCCGTTGCTTTTGGCGGCGGCCGCCCAATGTTGCAATGGTTCGATGTCGCGGTCGTCTTCGACGACGGCGTTGAGCGGCTCGCCGATCGAGCGACGGTCGATCATGACGTTGCCGGTGATGATCAGGCCTGCGCCGCCGTGGGCCCAGCGGCGGTAGACGCGCGCGAGTTCGGCGGTCGGCTGGTTCGCGGGGCCGGCGAGTTGCTCGCTCATCGCGGCCTTGACCAGGCGGTTCTTGACGTTGGCGCCGTTGGGGAGGGTCAGAGGCGTGGCCAGCGTCGTGGCGGTGGTGGTCGTGTCGGTGATGGTGCTCATGAGTTCTCTGCGGTCGGTGGAGTGGTTGGTCAGCTCGACGGCGCGGAGCCCAGCTGGATGGCGCGGGCGATGGTGCGGGGACGAAACAGAAGCCGTTCGATGGCCGCCTGGGCCAGGCCCGGGATGAGCGCGGCGGGGCCGTGTTGGCGCGGGACGACGGTGCGTTTGGCGCGGCGTTCGATGCCGCGGACGATCGCGTCGACGACGGTGTCGAGCTCGACGGTCTTGAAGGCTCCTGTGAAGTCCTTGACGAGCTCGACGGCGGCGGGGCTGGACAGCGCGCCGCCGATCATCGGGGTGCGGAAGATGACCGGGTGGACGCTGCCGACGGTGACGCCAACGGCTCGCATCTCGAGCCGCACCACGTCGGTCATCGCCGCGACGCCGGCTTTGCTTGCCGCGTAACTGGCCAGCAGCGGCGGGTGGATGTAGGCGATCATCGACGAGATCGCGACGAGGTGCCCGCCGGTTGCCTGTACGTG
>DASSGR010000262.1:0-26745 GCA_035693425.1 Solirubrobacteraceae bacterium | reverse complement strand
GGATGCCGCGTCGGCGATCGCCCCGCTCGCGGCGGCTGCCGCCGCGCCCGCCAGCGCCTCGCGGCGCGAGATCCGCGTCATCGTCCCGCCACCAGGCAACCGGGACGGTTGCGGTCGACGGGGAACGGAAGGTCGGCGATCACCGCGGTTTGGACGTAACGCCTCGGCCCGGTTCCCGCCGCCAGCGACGCGCCGACGCGCCGCAGCGCGGGGCGCGGACCGTCGGGCACCACCCACGGTGCGAGTGCGAGGAACTGAGGCTTGGGGCCGGCGTGCGGAGCGAACTGAGGAAGGTCATCGCCGGGGACTGCCGCGCGGTTTCCGACGTAATGGCAGCCCGCGCCGCGTCGCCCGCGCTCGAGGATCGCGCTCTGCCCGTCGAACGGCGTATCTGCCAGGTTGCCGACCATGAAGGGGTTGACAGCGTATGTGAAGTGGACCGACGGATCCGTGACCGCGCGATACGCCGATCCCATCCACGACAGCGGCTGCCACAGTTCCATGCCGTCGGTTCCCGACCATTCGCCGTCGTTGGCGTCGGCTTGGATCACGACGTTGGCGCCGAGCTTGTCGAGGCATCGCATGTAGCTGACTGCCACGTTCGCGCATCCATCCCCAGGCTCGCCGTATTCAAACGCAGGCAGGCTGGTGGCGAAGCCGAGCCTCGCGCCCGTGCCGGGGATGGCGACCGGCCGCAGGTTCGCGGCCGCGGTGGGGCCTGTTGGCGGGCCCTGGGCAAAGCCCAACGCGAGCTCGAACCCGGTCAACGGCACCTTGCGGTTGACTCGCAGCAGGTTCGCCAGCGGCGGCGTGACGCGGTGGTGCACGACCTGCGGCCCCCAAATGAAAGTCTGGTCATAGGCGCGCGCCTGGGTGGGGGTGTACACGGCGCGCACGTGCTTGTCGGCGGGATCGCTGAGCGCCGCGACCGCTGCTGGGTTGCGCGTCAAGCGGAACGGCGCCTGGGTGTTCGACGCGACTACGTACACGCGATAACGCAGCGCCTCGGTCGCCATCGTCGTCATGAACATGCGCACGAACTGGTCCGTGGCTGCCACGAAGGCGCGGCCCAGCTGCTCGTTGAGCTTGGGGAACCTATCGCCCAGATAGGTCAGCGCGCGACCATAGCCGTCGTCGATCGCCGACAGCGTGGCGAGCGTGGCGCAAGGCGATGCCCGTCCGCGGCAGGAGGGCGCGCCGCTTCGCAGCAGGGCGCGGGCCTTCGCTCCGCGCGATCCCGCTGCGAGCGTCTCGAGCCCGATGTCCTCGTCGAACACGACCAGGTTCGGGCGCCCGCGCGCGAGGTGAGGCACGACCTCGGTTCGCATCGCGCAGTCGATCGCCTGCTTGAAGCTGTTCGGGCTGGTCATCGTCGCGGGCGCTTGGCGGAACTGGATCGCGAACACCCGCAGCGCATGGGGGCGAGGATCGGATGCGATCGCCGGGCGCCCGAAGTGGGCGCACGCACCTGAGGCGTGCGCAGCGCCGGGCGTGGCAAGCCATGCGAGTGCGACGGCGACGATCCAGGCCCTTCGATTCACCGCGGGCAGGGTAACGACAACCCGGCCCGGCCGGGGGATGCGAGGCTGATAGGCTCGCGCCCCGCCCGGCCGGGGCGGTTGGAGAGTCGAGAGGAGGGCACATGGAATACGGGTCAGACCTCAACAGCCCGATCACCCGGCGGCGGGCTCTGCGCGACCTGGGGGCTGCCGGCCTTGGACTGGCGGCGCTCGGCACGGGCATCGAGGACCTGCTGGCGAGCGCCGCTGCGGCCAGCCCGAAGACCGGGACGCTGAAGGACATCGAGCACGTGGTGATCCTGATCCAGGAGAACCGCTCTTTCGACCACTACTTCGGAACCCTGTCGGGGGTGCGTGGCTTCGGCGACAAGAACGGGCGCAACCACTTCTTCCAGCGCGACCCGTCCGGCAAGAAGCTGCATCCGTTCCACCTGCCAAAGGGCTGCCTGCCCGACCTCACGCATGACTGGGGCCCGCAACACAAGTCCTGGAACGGCGGCAAGCTGGACGGCTGGGTCACTGCCCACGAGGCGGCGGACCCGCCCGGCGTCGGTCCCGAGACGATGGGTTACTACAAGCGCTCGGACCTGCGCTTCTACTACGCGCTTGCGGACGCGTTCACGATCTGCGACGCGTATCACTGCTCGGTGATCGGTCCGACCGACCCGAACCGCCTGATGTCGATGTCGGCCTCGCTCGACCCGTCCGGCAAGCACGGTGGCCCGCTGCTTGAGACGCTGGTGGGCACGCGCGGAACGCTGGCTGGCCACTTCACGTGGACGACGATGCCCGAGCGCCTCCAGGCCCAAGGCGTCAGCTGGAAGGTGTACACGGCGCAGGAGAGCGGAGGGCAGTTCGACAACGTGCTGCCGTACTTCAAGGCCTACAAGCCGGGATCGAAGCTCGCCAGGCTCGGCGTCGAGCCGGGGTTTCCGGCCGACTTCATGGCCGACCTCGCGCACAACCGCCTGCCGCAGGTGTCCTGGCTCACGCCCGGACTCAACGAGACCGAGCACCCCGGCTTCTCGACGCCGCTCGCCGGCGAGATCGCGGCCCGCCAGGTCGTCCAGGCGCTCGTCTCGCACCCCAAGATCTGGGCCAAGACAGCCCTGTTCATCACATGGGACGAGAACGGCGGGTTCTTCGACCACGTCACGCCGCCGACGCCGCCGAAGGGCACCAAGGGCGAGTTCCTCACTGTCGCCAACCTTCCGTCCGCGGCGGACGGGATCCGCGGTCCGATCGGGCTCGGCTTCCGGGTGCCGATGATCGTCGTCTCGCCGTTCTCGCGGGGCGGGCTGGTCAGCTCGGAGGTGTTCGACCACACGTCGACCCTGCGGTTCATCGAGACCCGTTTCGGCGTCGAGGTCCCGAACCTGAGCGCCTGGCGGCGCCGTGTGACCGGCGACCTCACCGGCGCCTTCAACTTCGCGGCGCCGCCGCGAACCGGAAAGCCAAAGCTGCCGCCGCCCGACGGCAGCGACACCGGAGCCTGCACAGCGCCGACGCCCGTGACGTCCACGGCCGGGCCGTTCCCCAAGCAGGAGAAGGGCACGCGGCGGCGGCCATCGGGGATCGTCGGGGCCCGTCAGGTGACCCGCCCGCCCGCCGGACGTGGGTAACGAGGGACGGGCATGACAGCGGAAAAGTGGGTGTACGAGTTCTCGGAAGGCTCCCGCGACATGCGCGACCTGCTCGGGGGCAAGGGCGCCAACGTTGCCGAGATGACACGCGTGCTCGGGGAGGACCGCGTCCCACCGGGGTTCACGGTGACCACCGAGGCGTGCGTCGCGTACATGCGCGAGGGCCACGAACCCGAAGGGCTCGAGGAGCAGGTCGCCGAGGCGATGCGGCGGCTGGAGGAGACCGCCGGCAAGCGGTTCGGCGACGACGAGGATCCGCTGCTCGTATCCGTGCGCAGCGGCGCGCGCGAATCGATGCCGGGCATGCTCGACACGATCCTCAACGTCGGGCTCAACGACACCGCCGTCGTCGGCCTCGCGACCGCGACCGACAACGAACGGTTCGCATGGGACTCCTACCGGCGTCTGGTTCAGATGTTCGGCAACGTCGCCAGCGGCGTCGCCGGCGAGAAGTTCGAGGACGCGATCGCGCTGGCCAAGCGCGACGCGGGCGTGGAGAACGACACCGAGCTGTCGGTCGACGCGCTCAAGGGCCTGGTCGAGACATTCAAGGGCTTCTATGACTTCCCGGACGATCCGCGCGAGCAGCTCGCGCGCGCAATCCGCGCCGTGTTCGAGTCATGGACCGGTGATCGCGCGGTCAGCTATCGGCGCATCAACCGGATCCCGGACGAGTGGGGGACGGCCGTCAACGTGCAGCGGATGGTGTTCGGGAACATGGGTGACAACTCGGCGACGGGTGTTGCGTTCAGCCGCGACGAGGTGACCGGCGCGCCGGAGCCCTCGGGGGACTTCCTGATCAACGCGCAGGGCGAGGACGTGGTCTCCGGTGTGCGGACGCCACGGGATCTGAGCGAGTTGGAAGACGTGATGCCCGAGGCGCACGGGCAGTTGATGGACGTGCTGCGCACGCTCGAGGACCACTACAAAGACATGCAGGACACGGAGTTCACAGTCGAGGAAGGGCACCTGTGGATGCTGCAGACGCGCAACGCCAAGCGCCCGGCGCAGGCTGCCGTCCGGTTCGCGGTGGACGCGGAGTCCGAGGGGCTGCTCACCAAGGAAGAGGCGATCCGGACGATCGATACGGGCGCGCTCGACGCGCTGCTGCACCCCACCTTTGACCGCGGGGACGGATACAACGTGCTCGCCGAAGGGGTTGCGGCGTCGCCCGGCGCCGCTGTCGGCGAGCTGGTGTTCAGCGCACCGGACGCGGTCGCGGCGGCTGCCGAAGGCAGGTCGGTGATCCTCGCGCGCCCGTTCACCGAGGCCGACGACGTGGCCGGCTTCCACGCCGCCAAGGGCATCCTCACCTCGGAAGGAGGCAAGGCGTCCCATGCGGCGCTGGTGGCGCGTGGCATGGGCGTGCCGGCGGTCACCGGCGCGCATCTGGCGATCGACGTCGCGTCCGGCGAGCTTCGGATCGACGGCAGGGTGTTTCACGCCGGGGACGCGATCGGCATCGACGGAAGCGACGGCAAGGTGGTCGAGGACGGGGCAACGCTGCTCCAGCCCGAGATCGACGAGCGTTTCGACACCGTGCTCGCGTGGGCCGACGAGCTCAGGCGCCTCGGCGTGCGCGTCAACGCGGATACGCCCAAGGACGCGGTCCGCGCCCGAGAGCTCGGCGCCGAAGGCATCGGTCTGTGCCGCACTGAGCACATGTTCATGGCAGAGGATCGCCAGCCCAAGATGCGGGCGATGATCATGGCGCGCGACGGCGACGGCCGCCGGGCGGCGCTGGCCGAGCTCCTGCCGCTGCAGGAGGAGGACTTCGTCGGCATCTTCGATGCGATGCAGGGCCTGCCGGTGACGATCCGTCTGCTCGACCCGCCGCTACACGAGTTCCTGCCCAACCTTCCCGATCTGAGTGCGCGCGTCGAGCACGCGCGACTCGAAGGCGACGACGACCTCGAGGAGCTCGAGGAGCTGCTGGCGCGGGTCGAGGAGATCCATGAGGGCAACCCGATGCTCGGCACCCGCGGCGTTCGCCTGGGGATCCTCTACCCCGAGATCTTCGAGATGCAGGTCCACGCGATCATGCGCGCCGCCAAGGCGGTGGCAGACCCGCCGCATCCCGAGATCATGATCCCGCTCGTCGCCTACGAGCACGAGCTCGAGATCATGCGCGACCTGGTGGTCGGCGTGGGCAACGAGCACGGGCTCAAGGAGCGCGAGGACTACACCGTGGGAACGATGATCGAGCTGCCCCGCGCGTGCTTCATCGCCAACCGCATCGCGCGCCACGCGGACTTCTTCTCGTTCGGCACCAACGACCTCACGCAGACGGCGATCGGATTCTCTCGCGACGACGCCGAATCGAAGTTCATGCCGACCTACATCGAGCGCAAGATCCTGGACCGCTCGCCGTTCGAGACGATCGACAGCCCTGGCGTCGGTTGGCTTGTGCGACTTGCCGCATGGGTGGGCCGCGAAGAACATCCAGGCTTGAAACTCGGGATCTGCGGGGAACATGGAGGGGATCCAGATTCGATCGCGTTCTTCGATGCGGCCGGGCTGGACTACGTCTCGTGCTCGCCGTTTCGCGTCCCGATTGCGCGCGTAGCAGCGGCCCAGGCAGCGATCTCACGCTGATCGGGTTTTACGCCCAGAGGGGCGGAAAACCCCCACAGTTGAAGGCTTTCATAAGACGTTTGCCGGTGGGACGTAACTACTGGCCTGCGGCGTCGTAGGAACTAGTGAGTGCGGGGCATCGCCCGGCTCGGGCATAGTTCGATAGACGTCGAACCATGCTATAATTCGATGCATATCGAACTAGATTGATTCGGAGATTTGTTGAGCAACTTTGATTCCCAGCGTCGCGACGCCGTCTCGCGCGCGCGTGGCGACCGAACAGAAACCAACCAGAGGGCGCGGGCCCGCCGCCCGGCGGCCGCTACGTCGACCCGGCAGCGCCGCCGTCGCGCGGTTCATGCAGATGGGACCGGCGGTGGCGCAGAGCTGCGCGCGGTGAGCACGACCGAGGCCGGCACCAGGGACTCCCTGGAGCTGTTCCTGCGCAGCGCTCGCACGTACCCGCTGCTGACCGCCGCCGAAGAGGTCGAGCTGGCCCAGCGGATCGAGAAGGGCGACCTCGAGGCCAAGGAGCGAATGATCAACTCGAACCTCCGCTTGGTCGTGGCGCAGGCGCGGCGCTACCAGGGCCACGGGCTCCCCATGGAGGATCTCGTGCAGGAGGGCATGCTCGGCCTAATCCGCGCTGTCGAGAAGTTCGACTGGCGGCGTGGCTTCAAGTTCTCGACCTACGGCACGCTGTGGATCCGTCAGGCCATCCAGCGCGGTCTGCAGAATCATGGCCGGACCATCCGGGTGCCCGTCCACGTGGCGCAGCGCCAGGTCAAGGTCCGCAAGGTCGAAAGCGAACTGAGCACGAAGCTTGGGCGAGAGCCGACCGACGAGGAGATCGCCGACGTGGCGAAGCTGTCCGTCGACGAGGTCATCGAGCTTCGCGAGCTGAGCCGCGGGCTGGCGAGCCTGGACCAGCCGGTCAGCGAGGACGGCGAGACGGAGCTCGGCGACCTGCTGGCAAGCGACCGGCCCGGGCCGGTCGAGGAGGTCGCGGCATCCGATCGCGACCAGCGATTGAGCGAGGTCGTTGAGCAGCTGCCGGAGGCAGAGCGCAACGTCATCCGCCTTCGCTTTGGCCTCGCCGGTGACGAGCCGAGGACGCTTCGCCAGACCGGTTCGGAGCTCGGCTTCTCGGCCGAGCGGGCGCGAGAGCTCGAGGAGCGCGCGCTGGCCCGGCTGGCGGGCAAGCCCGAGCTCGACGGGCTGCGCAACGCGGCATAAGCCCTCTCGAAACTAAGACGTAAAGCGCGCGGCCGCCGGACTCAAGCGAGTTCGGCGGCCGTTTCGCTGCTGTGGTCGATCGGGGCGAGCGACGGGCGTTTCGGCGCAAGGCCGTCGCCCGACGAGCGGCCTCGAATCCGGCGCACGACCCAGGGAGCCATGTGCCGGCTCATCCACGCCAGCTCGGTCGTGATTGCGGTGGCCCGAGGGATCGGGTCGGCCGCCGGAAGCGGCGCCCATGGGTCCTCGTCGGGCTCGAGCCCAAGCGCCTGCGCCATTGCGGCGGCGAGCCGCGCGTGTCCGGCGGAGTTGGCGTGCAGGCGGTCCACCGACCACAGGCGGGCGTCGACGACCCCATGTGTTTCGAGGTCGGCGATCAGCATCCCGCGGCGTGCCGCGATCGATCGCACCGCCAGGTTGAAGGCGTGAAGGCGTCGCCGGGCGGGACGTGCCGCCGGCATGATCCGAGCAGCGTCGGGGAACGTCACGCCGAGCACGGTTGCGCCTGTGGAGCTGAACGCCGCGACCATGTGATCGAGATCGCCGACGACCTGCTGGAAGTCGATGCGGGGGCGCAGGATGTCGTTGAGCCCGCCGACGATGCTCACGAGGTCGGGCTCCAGCGCCAGCGCCGGCTCGAATTGCTCTTCGCGGATCTGGCGCATCTTGCGACCCCGGATCCCGAGGTTCGCATACAGCAGCGTGGGTTGCTCGCGCGTGAGTTGCTGCGCGAGCCTGTCCGCAAATCCTCGATAGCCGAGCCCGTCCGGTGTCGGGTCCTCGAGCCCTTCGGTGGTGCTGTCGCCGATCGCCACGTAGCGGCTGAATCGGATGCTTGGGCGGCCGCAGTCCATTGTGGCGAGGGTACCCAAGACGACCTGACCGGCTCGGAGCCGGTCAGGATGGCATCAGGTAGTGATGCCTCGTGCGCTGCTGCGTCTGAGCGAGCGGCGCACCATTCCGGGCCGGCGAGCGCGGGAGCGCGTGAACTCCTCGCGCACCGTGTTCAACACGCGGCGAGAGCTTGCGATCTGACGCTGCCGCAACTCACTGCTCGGCGGTTCTATGTCACCGGCGGTATCGGTGCTCTTCAAGTGCCCCCTCTCTGTGCACTCGTAACGTTCGCGACAAAGTAGCGCCGGCATCCGGCGATGTAAAGGACGCGTAAGCGCCTCGTAAGGTCTCGAGAGAGAGGGGTTCGGCGCCGGCCGCCAGGCGAACGGCCGACGCCGAACTTTGGGAACTGCGGCGCCGGCCGTCAGGCGAACGGCCGTCGGCGCCACAGCCTGCGTCACAGGTGCAGAGGCGCCGGTCTACAGGGGCTTGTGACCGGTTCTCCTCCCCGCTCCACAGTCGCAATGACGGCGACCGCCAGGCAAAACGGCCGACGCCAACGCGTGCGCCACACCGGGATAACGAGCCCGCCGTGGCGACGTTTTTCGGTGGCCTCCCGACCACCGTCCAAGTTCAGATGGGTTGTGCATGCAGAAGCTTGCCCGCCAAGAAAAGCTACTTCTAGCTATCGATGCCTAGTGTTACCTTGACTAACCTGGGATTAACCTAAATCTTTGATAAATGCGGGTGGAGTTCCAAGCCGGCGCGCGAAGGAGGATCGTTGGCTCGGGGCAGATCGCACACACTTCGCTGCCGGCCTTAGTAGTCGTGAGCTTCCCGCTGGCATCGAGGGGAAAACTGCCCACCCGCCAGCCGCGGCGCCGAGGCGGGGGCACTTTTCGCCGCTATGCGAGGCAGATCGCCCACACCGCAGGCGGCGTGGGGTCCGGTGGGCGTTTTTCCGCGCGCGGTGGATGCAAACAGCCCGCTCGCCTCCCAAAGCATCCTTAACGCTTCCTGCACACGATTGCAGTTGACACCCGCGAGACGCGCGACTATGGTCCTGCAAACGATTGCACCGCGTCGGTGTCAGCGGACCCGGGCGCGCGCCGGCAGCGACTCGCGACGACGCACGTCGGCGAGTCGTGACGGAGCCCGACGCAGGATCCTCTAGACACCACAGAGGAGCGGAGGAGACGGAGATGAGGATCTTGCGCAGTTGTGTTGCGAGCGCGCTGGCATTGGCGGTGATCTCGGTGGTTTCCGCGTGCGGCGGTTCGAGCAGCTCGAGCTCTACCGCCGGGTCGGGCAGCGCAACCACAAGCGCGAGCAAGAGCCCGATCACGATCGGCGTGTCGCTGTCGCTGTCGGGCGACTTCGCGTCCGACGGTCAGGCGTTCGAGCGCGGCTACAAGCTGTGGGCCGCTGACCAGAACGCTAAGGGCGGCCTGATGGGCCACCCGGTCCAGCTGAAGATCCTTTCGGACGCGTCGAGCCCGGCACAGGTGGTGACCAACTACCAGAGGCTGATCGGCTCGGACAAGGTGGCGCTCGTATTCGGCCCGTTCTCAACGCTGCTGACGGTCCCCTCCGCGCGCGTAGCATCCCGCTATGGGTATGCGTTCGTCGAGGGGGCGGGCGGTGGCCCGACCGTGTTCGGGTCCGGGCTCAAGAACGTGTTCGACGTCTCGATCCCGGTCAAGGACAACCTGGTCACGTTCGCGCAGTGGATCGCGTCGATGCCGGCAAGCCAGCGGCCGAAGACGGCCGCGTACGCAACCGTCAACGACCCGTTCACCCAACCGCAGATTGCCCCCGCGCAGCAGATCCTCCAGGACGCCGGCGTCAAGACGGTCTCCTCGAAGGTGTTCCCGGCGGAGGTCGCGGACTACACCCCGATCGCCACGCAGATGGCCACGACCAAGGCGCAGGTCGCGGTGCTCGGCTCGGTGGACGTGCCGACCGTGTCGGCGTTCGTGCACGCGTTCATCCAGCAGCACTACGACCCGAAGGTCTTCATCGCGACCTCGGGCCCGGACCAGGGCGCGGCGTTCATCAAGGCCGTCGGCAACGGCAATCAGAACGGCATCATGGTGCCCAACGGCTGGTACGCGGGCTTCAAGAAGGCCGACAGCCAGCAGATGGTCAAGGAGTACATCGCCAAGTACGGCGGCAGCCCATCGGACATCAACGCCGACGTCGCCGAGGCCTACTCCGTCGGGCAGGTAATCGCCCAGGCCGTGGCCGCCAACCACAGCCTCGACAACCAGAAGATCATCAACTACCTGCACAGCGGGGTCACCCTCGACAGCGTTCAGGGACCGGTGAAGTTCGATTCGCTCGGAGAGAACCTGGCTCAGAAGACCCTGACGTTCCAGTGGCAGAAGGCCGTGCTCGAGCAGACGCTGCCGACGACCACGCCAGGATCAAAACCGCCTCAGTTCCCCAAGGTCGCGTGGGCGGGCTAGGGTCCAACTGGTGCACCGTCCGATGATCAGGGCAGACGTTGTCGGGCACTGAGCTCCTGCAGGCGATCGTCGATGGGATCCTGACCGGTGGCGTCTACGCGCTGATGGCCGCCGGCCTGACCCTGATCTTCGGGGTCATGGACATCATCAACATCGCCCAGGGCGTGATGGTGGTGCTCGGCGCCTACCTCAGCTACGAGCTGTCGGTGCACTTGGGGATCGGCCTGCTCCCCGGGCTGCTGATCACGGTGCCCGCGATGTTCCTGCTGGGCGTCGTGATCGAGTTCTGCTTCATGCGGCGGTTGCGGGAGTCAGACCGCACCGGCATGTCGATCCTGGTCACGTTCGCGGTCGCGATCCTGATCGAGGGGGTCCTCAGCGCGATCTTCGGCGTCGACTACGTGCAGTTGCACGCGAGCTACGTCGACAAGTCGATCCACGTACTGGGGTTCTACCTGCCCTACATATACCTGATCGGCTTTGCGCTGGCGGTGCTGTTGCTCGCGGCGCTGTACTACATGCTGTACCGGACCAAGTTCGGCCGCGCTGTTCGCGCGTCGCTGCAGAACCGCACCGCAGCCGACCTAATCGGCGTCAACGTCAACCGAACCAGAACGATCTCGGTCGGGATCGGCGTCGCCGTCACCGCGGTCGGTGGGATGGTGTTCGGCGCGACCAACGCATTCAACCCCGGCAGTGGCTACGACCTGATCTCGCGGTTGTTGGCGATCGTGATCCTCGGCGGCATGGGGAGCATCGGCGGCGCCATGGCGGCGGCGATCTTGTTGCTCGTGCTCAACGACGTCGTCGCGGTTGCGTGGTCGCCGACGTGGGCGCCGCTGGTGTTCTTCGCGGCGCTGGTGGTTGTGCTGTCGGTGCGCCCGCAGGGTCTGTTCGGCCGATCGAACGTGCGCGCCCAGTGACGGGAGCAAAGACACAGGACCTCGCCGCCGTTGCCGCCAAGCGCGGCCGGCGCGGACTGGCCCTCCGCGTGCTCGCGGCGGCGAGCGTCCTGGTCGTCGTCGTCGTGTTCGCGCTGTTCCCGGTCGCGGTCACCGACCCCACGGCCACATCGATCGCCGTCTTCACGCTGGTCTTCATGGTCGCGACGGTCGCGTGGAACGTGTTCAGCGGCTACTCCGGCTACCTCGCGCTCGGCCACGCGGTGTTCTTCGGCTGCGGCGGCTACGCGGTGGCGCTGGCGGCCCGCGACTGGCACTTCAAGGGTGGTTGGGACGTGTTCGGACTGCTGCCGTTCGCGGGGCTCGTCGCCGCGGCCGTCGCGATACCCGTGGGCGTGATCGCGCTGCGTACGCGCCGCCACACGTTCGTGGTCGTGACGATCGCGATCTTCTTCATCTTCCAGCTTGCGGCGTTCAACCTGTCGTTCACCGGCGGCACCTCCGGGATCGAGCTGCCGCTTGCGCCGTTCACCGCCGCCAACTACAACCAGCCCTTCTACTACGTGGCGCTGGCGATTCTGGTGATGACCGTCGCCATGTCCTGGGCGGTTCGGCGGTCGCGCTTTGGCTTGCAGCTGCTGGCGATCCGCGACGACGAGGACCGGGCGCGGGGGCTCGGTGTCAAGACCACGCGCGTGAAGCTCGTGGCCTTCGTCCTGTCGGCCTTCCCGGTCGGGATGGTCGGCGGGCTGTACTTCTACTTCCTGGGCCAGATCTTCCCGCAGTTCGCGTTTGACCCGCTGTTCGACATCTCGCTCGCGCTGATGGCGTTCCTCGGCGGCATCGGCACGCTGCTGGGTCCGCTACTTGGCGCGCTGGTCCTCGAGTCACTCCAGCAGTACCTGACCCAGACTTTCTCCGGGACGGGCACGTACCTGATCGCGTACGGGGTCTTGTTCCTCGCCGTGATCCTGCTGCTCCCGCGCGGCGTTGTCCCGACGATCGGCCAGTACCTGGCCCACCGTCGGGCACGGGCCCTTGACCCAGGGGCCGCGCGGGAGCCGGCGGTCCGCCACGACGTGGCCGGAGCCGTGCGATGAGCGCGCTGCTCGAAGTCAGCGGCGTGTCGAAGTCCTTCGGCGGCGTGCACGCGTTGTCGGACTGCGGCCTGGAGGTCGGCGAGGGGAAAATCCACGGCCTCATCGGTCCCAACGGCTCGGGCAAGACGACGCTGTTCAACGTCATCACCGGCTATGAGCGGATCCAGCAGGGCGAGGTGCGCTTCAACGGCATGGAGATCACCAACGCCCCACCGGACAGGGTGTTCGGGCTCGGCGTGGGGAGGACGTTCCAGCTGACGCGGTTGTTCGGGCGCCTGTCGGTGCTCGAGAACATGCTCGTCGCCACCCAGCGCAAGCAGGGTTGGCTCCGGGGCGTGCTCCGCCGCTCGGGCTCGGTGGCCGAGACGCGCCGGGCAATGGAGCTGCTCGAGTTCGTCGGGATCGCGACGCTGGCGCACGAACCGGCCTCGGACCTTTCCTACGGGCAGCGCAAGCTGCTCGAGCTGGCCTCGCTGCTGGTGGCAGACCCTGACGTGCTGCTGCTCGATGAGCCCGCGGGCGGGGTCAACCCGACGCTGATCAAGCACCTCGCGGGGCGGATCTCAGAGCTCAACGCATCCGGCAAGACCTTCTTGATCGTCGAGCACAACATGGAGTTCGTGATGAACCTGTGCGATCAGGTCACGGTGCTCAGTCAGGGCACCGCGCTCGTGACCGGAACCCCAGGCGTGGTGCGCTCGAATCCCGCGGTGCTGGATGCCTACCTCGGAGGCGAGGACGACGAAGCGACGCAGAAGCGGCTCGCTGCGACGGGCGCCGGCGAGTCCACCCGCCCGAGCGGGGTGAGCATCTCGTCGCCAATCGTCAAGCCCGCCAAGCGGCTCGGTGGGCCGGAGCCGCTGCTGCGAATCGACGGCGTCGTCGCCGGATACGGCGGCGGCGACATCCTCAAACAGGTCTCACTTGACGTGCCCGAAGGCCGGATCACATGCATCGTGGGCCCCAACGGGGCCGGTAAATCGACGTTGCTGGCAACGGTGAGCGGGCTGCTGCGGCTGCGCCGTGGCGAGATTCGCTTCGGCGGCCAGGTCATCTCCGGGCTGGCGCCCCGGCAGATCCTGGCCCGCGGAATCGCGCACGTGCCACAGGCGCACAGCCTGTTCCCAGACATGACCGTGCGCGAGAACGTCGAGATGGGCGCCTTCACGATCGACGACCGCGCCCTGGTCGCGCAGCGCCTCAAGGCCGTGGAGGAGCTTTACCCGATCGTCCGCGAGCGGGCCGGCGAGAAGGCCGGCAGCCTGTCCGGCGGACAGCAGCGGCTGGTCGAGTTCGCCCGCTGCATGATGCTGGACCCCTCGCTGATCGTGCTCGACGAGCCGTCGATGGGGCTCGATCCACAGACGCGCCGGATCGTGTTCGAGATGGTTGAGCTGATGAACAGCCGGGGCAAGACGATCCTGCTGGTGGAGCAGAACGCACGCGCGGGACTCAAGCTCAGCTCGCACGGCGTCGTGCTCGAGAACGGCATCGTGCGTCTGGCGGGCTCTGGTCGGGAGGTGCTCGAGCACCCCGAGATTGGGGCTCTGTACCTGGGTGGAGCGGTGGCGTCGGACGCGACAAGATAATTCGACCATGCGTTCCGCTGTGACGATCCGTGATGTGGCCCGCGTGGCGAAGGTGCATCCAGGCACCGTGTCGCGCGCCCTGAACGCGGATACCCGCGCCCTGGTCAACGAGGAGACGGCCGAACGCGTGCTGCGGGCGGCAGAGGAGCTCGGCTACAGACCCAACCCGATCGCGCGTGGACTGAAGACCAATCGCTCCTACACGATCGGAGTGCTGATCCCCGACATCACCAACCCACTGTTCCCGCCGATCCTGCGCGGCATCGAAGACCGATTGGGCGAGGCCGGGTACACGTCGCTGATTGTCAACACCGATAACGACCCGGACCGCGAGCGCATCCACATCGAGGCGATGCGGGCGCGCCAGGTCGACGGGTTCATCTCCGCCACGGCCAGGCTGGACCGTGAGCTGCTCGCCGAGGCCGCAGCCGCGGGCAAACCCCTTGTGCTGGTCAATCGAAGCCTCGAGGACGGTTCCGCGCCGGCGGTCACAGTTGACGACGCGTTCGGGATCCGGCTCGCGGTGCAGCACATCGCCGACCTTGGGCACAAGCGGATCGGTCACGTCTCCGGTCCCCAGAACCTGTCGACCGGCCACCGGCGCTACCTCGGGTTCGTCGAGGCGATGACCGACGCGGGCCTGGAGGTTCAGAGTGAGCACGTCCGCTTCAGCAAGTGGTTCACCGAGGACGAAGGCGCTCGCGTCTGTGCCGAGCTGCTCGACGCCGCCCCCGATCTGACCGCGATCGTGGCGGCAAACGACCTGCTCGCCCTCGGCTGCTACGACACGCTCGAGGAACGCGGGCTGCGATGCCCCGAGGACATCTCGATCGTCGGCTTCAACGACATGCCGTTCGTCGATCGACTGCGGCCGCCGCTGACCACCGTTCGCGTACCGCAGCGTGAGATCGGAACCGTCGCCGCCGACCTGATGCTCCAGCGGCTGACGGATGACGGCGATGGGGCGAGTCAGATCCTGCTCGAGCCAACGCTCGTCGTGCGCGGCTCGACGGCCCCGCCAGGGGCCAGTCGGTGAAGAGGTCTCGGGGACGTGGCCGACGAGCGTGTTGAGTCCGCGATCGCCAACTGGGCGTCGCGTCTGATCTCAAACGGCGTCGATTACAACGACTTCGTCCGCACGACCTCCTCGATCGACCGCTGGGACGAGTGGCTGGACGCGTGGACGGCGACGGCCGACGCGCACCGGGAACTGGCGGAACAGGCGCTCGCCGAAGGCCACAGACGTAGCGCCGGCGAGGCATGCCTGCGAGCGGCGATCAGCTACCACTTCTCGAAGTTCGTCTGGGTGATCGACCCCGACCGCAACCGGAACGCGACTGAGGCGGCCGCCCGCGCTCTGTACGACGCCCACGAGCTGCTGGGCACAGGCGTCGAGCGGATCGAAGCCGAATACGACGGCGGCCTTGCGATCGGCAACCTGCGTCTGCCGGAGGCGGACGCTCCGGTTCCGCTCGTCGTGGTGATCCCGGGCCTCGACTCGACCAAGGAGGAGTTCTTCGCGATCGAGTCGGTGTTCCTTGACCGCGGGATGGCGACGCTTTCGCTCGACGGTCCCGGCCAGGGCGAGGGCGGGTTTTATTCGCCGATCCGCCACGATTACGAGGTCGCTGTGACGGCGGCTCTCGACGCGCTTGACGGTCGCGCAGAGCTCGACTCCAGGCGCGTGGGCGCCGCCGGCGTCAGCCTTGGCATGTACTACGCGGTCCGCACGGCCGCGTTCGAGCCGCGCGTGAAGGCGGTCGCGGCGGTCAGCGGGCCATACAACATGGGCGCCGGCTGGGAGTCGAAGCCGTCGCTGACCCGCGAGGCATTTGCCTGCTACAGCCGCTCGGCAAACGACGACGAGGCGCGCGATCGTGCCCAGCGGCTGAACCTGGAGGGAGTCGCTGAGACCGTGCAGCAGCCCTGCCTGCTCGTCACCGGAGCGCGCGACCGGGTGATCCCATGGCAGGACACTAAGCGTGTCGCCGACGCGATCGCTCACAGCGAATGGGTTCTGTACGAGGACGGGACCCATGTGTGCAACAACATCCCGTTCAAGTACCGCCCGCTGATCGCCGACTGGCTG
Source organism: Solirubrobacteraceae bacterium (assembly GCA_035693425.1). Classification (GTDB taxonomy): domain Bacteria; phylum Actinomycetota; class Thermoleophilia; order Solirubrobacterales; family Solirubrobacteraceae; genus Palsa-465. Next base: position 10,790 of record DASSGR010000262.1, on the reverse strand, counting down.
CGCGACCGCTTGGGCTGAGCCCGCGCGGGTACACCTGCACCATGTCCGCTTCTGACCCCAAGCCACCCGCGCCTGCCGCACCCGAGCTGCCCGAAGTCGACAGCCCGCCCAAGGAGGACGTGCTGTCGGACGTCCCCTCCAAGGAGGAGATCATCGAGAGCGCGGAGTCTGCCGAGGACGTCGTCGCAGGCCAGCCGAGCGTCGACGAGCTGCTCGGTCGCGACCGGCGCCGTTAGCCGAGCGCCGGGTAGCGCCGTTCGGTCGGCTCCCGAGGGGTCGCCTCGTGGGCGTCCGCGTCGAGCTCGGTGTTGCGGTTTGACTGGGGGTCTCGTTCGAGCGGCAGGCTGCCGCCGGCGGTGAAGTACGGCTTGCCGGCGATCACCAGGTCCTCGGCGGGAAACCGGGTGATGATCTCGCAGCCGTCGCCGCTGACGACCAGCTGCTCCTCGATCCGCGCCGCCGACCAGCCGTCGCTCGCGGGCCAGAACGTCTCCAGTGCGAACACCATGCCTTCCCGGATCTCCTCGGGGTGGTCGAGCGACACGAGCCGGCTGAAGATCGGCTTCTCCCAGATCGACAGGCCGACCCCGTGCCCGAACTGGAGCGCGAACGCCGCCTCCTCGTCGGGGAACCCGAACTCCTGCGCCCGTGGCCACACAGACACGACCTCGGCCGTGGTAGCGCCCGGCCTGATCAGGTCGATCGCGGCGTCGAGGTAGTAGCGGCAGCGCTTGTAGGCGTCGATCAGCGGCCGCGAGGCGCTGGCCACCGCGAACGTGCGGTAGTAGCACGTGCGGTAGCCCATGTAGCTGTGGAGGATGTCGAAGTACGCAGGATCGCCGGGGCGCAATGCGCGATCGGTGAACACGTGGGGGTGAGGGCTGCAGCGCTCGCCCGAGATCGCGTTGACCCCCTCGACGAACTCCGAGCCCATCTCGTACAGGACCTTGTTGACCAGCGCGACGCAGTCGTTCTCGCGGATGCCCGCGCGCATCTCGCGATACAGCTCCTCGTAGGCGGCGTCGACCATCGCGCACGCCATGTTCAGGAGCGTGATCTCGTCACGCGTCTTGATCACGCGCGCTTGCTGCATCAGCTGCTGGCCGTCGGCGACCTGGATGCCCTCACGCTGCAGCGCGAACAGCACCGGCGGCTCGATCGCGTCGATCCCGACCGGCTCGCCGAGCAGGCCCCGCTGCTCTAGTTCGACTCGGATCTTGTGCGCGACGTCCTCGGCGCGTCCGGACTCCGGCGACATCGCGCCGCGCAACGTGGAGATGCCGGCGCGCGAGCGGCCGTCGGAGAGCCACGGGTTGTAAAGCTGGTGGTGACGCGCAGCGGAGCCGAAGTCCCACATGATCGGCTCGTCGCCCTGGGGCAGGAGGCAGAAGCGGTTGAGCTTGTCGGCGGCCCAGGTTCCGATGTGGGTGGCCGTGACGTAGCGGATATTGCCCATGTCGAAGCACAGCAGCGCGCCCAGCTCGGACTCGGCCAGCAGCGCCTTGATTCGCGCCAGGCGCTCCTCGCGCAGGCGGTCGTAGCGGACCCGTTCCTCCCAGTCGACGCCCATCACGCCGTAGCTATGCAATCCCATCGTCCCGCCCTTCGCCGGTTCTGTTGGCGGCGATCCCGGTGTGGGGCCGGCACCCGCCGCTCACGGTCTGATTGCAAACGATTGCACCGAGAATACGCGCCTGCGTGGCGGGTGGCAAGGCGCCCCGTGGGGTTTGGGACCACCGCGGGCAGAGCGCGTCGGGGCGACGCCGCTCGGCGGGCGTTCGTTCCCCGGGCCAACTGCGGGTTGGCACACCGGGCGTTGTTCCCGCTAGCGGGTACTTCGTCGAATGCGGCATCTCCCGTTGCGCGCGTTCGACCTTGGTCCCGCTCATCGGGAAGAACGTCGAACCCGCCTGTCGGCCTGCCGCGTGTTCGACGAACTTCCCGGCCTCACAGCGACGATTTCGTTCCCTCGCCGTCCGGCGTCGCGTGCACCGAAATGCCCGCGGGCCGGCCGGAATCGCTTGGTCGACTCCCCGCGGCAAGCTCCCCGCTTGACCCTCCGGAAACCGTCGGCTACATTCCTGCAAACGATTGCACAAGGAGCTGACCAGATGAGTGCCGACGAACGCGGCGGGCTGGGCTGGATCGGCGTCGGTCGCATGGGTCTGGCTCTCGTCACGCGCTTGCTCGACGCCGGGCATGACGTGTCGGTCTACAACCGGACCAGGTCCAAGGCCGAGCCGCTGGCCGAGCTTGGGGCGACGATCGTCGACTCGCCGGCCGATCTCGCCGATCGCGACGTGGTGTTCACGATGGTCGCCGGCTCCGCTGACGTCGAGGAGGTCATCAGCGGGCTCCTGTCGCGCGACGGCGTGGCTCCGGGTCTGATCGTGGACTCGACGACGATCTCTCCGATCGTTGCGGCGGAGATCCGCGCGGCCGTCGAGCGGCGCGGGACCGCGATGCTGGCGGCGCCGGTCAGCGGCAATCCGAAGGTCGCCGCCAGCGGCCGGCTGACGATCGTCGCGTCGGGTCCGCAGGAGGCGTGGCTGAAGGCCCGCCCGCTGCTCGAGGTGCTGGCTCGCAGCGTGACCTACGTCGGCGAGGGCGAGGCCGCGCGGCTCGTGAAGGTCTGCCACAACCTGATGCTCGGCGTCGTCGCGCAATGCATGGCCGAGATCACCGTCCTGGCGGAGAAGGGCGGGGTGTCGCGAGCGGACTTCCTCGAGTTTCTGAACGACAGCGTGATGGGCTCGACATTCACCCGCTACAAGACCCCCGCGTACGTGAACCTGGACTTCAAGCCGACGTTCACGCCCGAGCTGCTGCTCAAGGACTTCCACCTCGGCCTCGAGGCCGCCCGTGAGCTGTCGGTGCCGATGCCGCTGGCCGCCGCAACGGAGCAGATCGTCCAGAGTCTCGAGTCGATGAGCGGCAACGACGTCGACTTCGCGGCCCTGCTCGAGCTGACGGCGAAGGGCTCGGGGCTTGAGCTCGAGCCCGAGCACGTCGACGTCGACGACGGACTCGGGTCGCGCGACGGTGGCGCCAACGGGGGCGCGCGCGCCTACACCAGCAGCGACAGCGGCCGCTCGAGCAGCTCGCGCACGTAGGTCAGAAAGCGCGCGCCGTCGGCGCCGTACAGGACCCTGTGGTCGCAGGCCAGCGTCAGCTGGAGCGTCGGTCGGGCGACGATCTCGCCCGACGGCTCGTCGACCACCGCGCGGCGGCGCATCGCGCCCACGGCAAGAATCGCCGACTGGGGCGGGTTGATCACTGCCGAGAAGCTGTCGATCCCGAACATCCCCAGGTTCGAGACGGTGAACGTCGCGCCCGACAGCTCGGCTGGCGTGATCGAGCCGTCGCGTGCGCGGGCGGCCAAGGTGCGCGCAACCCGGGCGATCTCGGCTACCGGCTTTGAGTCGGCATCGAAGATCGTCGGGACCAGCAGCGTCTCCTTGGCCGCCACCGCGACCCCCACGTTCACTCGCTCGAACGTCTCCACGGCGCCGTCCCGGTAGGCGGCGTTGACGCGCGGAAACGCTCGCAGCGCGAGCGCCGACGCCTTGACGATGAAGTCGTTGAGCGATGGGCTCGGATCCGTGACCTCGCGCAGGCGCTCGCGCAGGCCGGCGAGCTCGTGCGCCTGGACTTCAGCGCGCAGCTCTATGTCCGGGACCGTTGCTCGCGACTCGGCCATGCGCCGCGCGATCGTCTGCTGCGAGCGACTCAGCTCGTGAACTGTCGACCCGCCCTTGGCGCCGTTGACCGCTGCGGGCGCGGCGGCGGGAGCGGCGGCGTCCACGTCGGCCCGGGTCACGCGCCCCTGGGGACCCGAGCCGGCTATCACCGACAGATCCACTCCACGCTCCGCAGCAATCCGCCGAGCGAGGGGAGATGCCTTGGGCCTCGGGGCGCCCTGAACCCCCACCTCTACGCTCTCGCCCGGTTCCCCGAGCAGCGCGATCGGAGCCCCGACCCGAACGCTGTCTCCCTCAGAAGCGCGCAGCTCAAGCACGACGCCAGCGGTCTGCGCCTCGTAAACGACGGTCGCCTTATCGGTCTCAACCTCGGCCACCGGCTGGCCCTCGTCGACGTTGTCCCCCGGCCGCACCAGCCACTGCACGATCGTGCCCTCCTCCATCGAGTCGGACAGCCGGGGCATGACGATTTCGAGAGCCATTTGATCGGCGACGGCGCCACGCGAGCGTAGACACAGCCACTGCAAACGTTTGCGATACGATCCTACACGACATGGCGAACGTCGAGACCGCGCGCGCGGCGGATGCCGGGACGGACTTTCTGGGGGCGTACGGCCGGATGTTGCTGATCAGGTTGTTCGAGACCTCGATGCATCGTCTGTTCCTGGCCGGGGAGATTCACGGGACAACCCATCTCGGTGCCGGGCAGGAGGCGGTGGCGGTCGGGACATGCCTGGCGCTGGCGCCCGACGACTACCTGGCGGGCACGTACCGCGGCCATGGGCATGCGCTCGCCAAGGGGACCGATCCCGAACGGCTGGCAGCAGAGATGCTGGGCCGTGCCAGCGGCGTCTGCGGCGGCCGCGCCGGTTCGATGAACGTGATCGACCTCGAGCACGGCCTTGTCGGCTGCTACGGCATCGTCGGCGGATCGATCGCCGCCGCGTTGGGCGCAGCGCTGTCGGCCAAGCGCCAGGGTCGGGTGGCGGCGGCGCTGTTCGGCGATGGCGCGACCAACCAGGCGTACTTCCACGAGTGCCTGAACATGGCCAAGGTGTTCTCGCTGCCGGCTGTGTTCGTGTGCGAGAACAACTTCTACGGGGAGTTCACGCCGATGGTCTCTGTGACCGCCGGAGCCGACATCGCGGGCCGGGCGCGCGCGTACGCGATCCCTTCCGCCACCATCGACGGCAACGACCTCTGGGCAGTGCACGCAGCGGCCTCCGAGGCCGTGGCGCGGGCGCGCGCAGGCGACGGCCCGACGCTGCTCGAGTGTCGGACGTATCGCCACTACGGCCACTCCAAGGGCGACCCGGCCACCTACCGGCCCAAGCGGGAGGTCGAGCAGTGGCTGGAGCGCGATCCGCTCAAGATCGCGCGGTTGCGGCTGCTGAGCGAGGGCGTCGCCGAAGAGCAGCTCGCCGCGCTCGAGGAAGAGACGCGCGCGAGGCTCGACAGCGCGGTCGAGGCAGCTCTCCAGGCCCCTTATCCGGACCCAGCGTCCGAGCGCGCGACCCAGTACAGCCCGTGAGCGAGCTCGAGTTTCGGGTTGCGATTCGCGAGGCGCTTGCCGAGGAGCTCGAGCGCGACCCCGCGGTCGTGTTCTTCGGCGAGGACGTCGCCGCCGCCGGCGGGGTGTTCAAGGCGACGCCCGATCTGCTGGCGCGATTCGGGCCCGAGCGGGTGTTCGACACTCCGATCTCCGAGCTCGCGCTGGCGGGCGCCGCCTACGGCGCCGCGGTCACCGGCCTGCGCCCCGTGATCGAGGTGATGTTCGGCGACTTCATGACCCTGGCCATGGACAGCCTCGTCAACCAGGCCGCGAAGTTCTGGTACATCTCAAACGAGCAGGGCAGCGTGCCGCTGGTAGTGCGGTCCGCCGTAGGCGGGGGCGGGCGCTTCGGCGCGATCCACTCCCAGACCCATGGCACGTGGTTTCAGGGCATCCCCGGTCTGAAGATCGTGTTCCCGTCCTCGCCGGCGGAGGCAAAAGCACTCCTGAAGGCGTCGATCCGCGACGACAACCCGGTGATCTTCCTCGAGCACAAGCGGCTGTACTCGGTCAAGGGCCCCGCGCCCGAGGACGACGACGTCATTCGCCTCGGACAAGCACGGATAGCGCGGGGCGGCGACGACCTCACGATCGTGTCGGTCGGCAAGGGTGTGTCCGACGCGTTGGCCGCAGCCGACACGCTCGCGGCCGACGGCCTGTCGGCCGAGGTCGTGGACCTGCGCACGCTGCGCCCGCTGGATCTCGAGACCGTGCTGGCCTCGGTCAGCCGCACCAACCGACTGCTGGCGGTCGAGGAGGGCCCGCGGACCGGCGGATGGGCGACCGGGTTGCTGGGAGCCGTCGCCGAGCAGGGCCTGCACGATCTCGACGACGTGTGGATCGTCGCCACAGAGGAGACCCCGATTCCCTACAGCCCGACACTCGAGGATGCGTTCATCCCCGACGTCGATGCGATCGTGGCGAGCGTCCGCGAACGGCTCGGCGTGACCGCGGGATAACGATCAGCCGGTCCAGGGCTGCGCCCCGGACCACGCGTGCCAGCTCTCGATCTCGAGCCAGGCGCTGACGCGGCCTCGATCACGAAGCGGGAACGGCTGGCCCGTGTAGTGGCGCGCGAGCCGGTCGATCCCCTCGAGCTCCGGATCGGACTCCAGCGACGCCACCCGCCCGCTGAGCGACACGTGGCGCGACCAGTCGTCCTTGCCGAGCACAGTCAGAGACACGCGGGAGTCGCGTCGAAGGTGCTCGAGTCGCTTGCGCCCCTCGTCCATGTTCACGAGCACCCGCCCGTGCTCCCATAGGTACCAGGTGACGACTGTGTGCAGGTTCCCGCTCGGCGCGATCGTCGCGATCACGGCCGGGTTTGGCTCCGATAGAAACTCGGCGAGGCCCTTGGGAAGGGGCGGCTTGGGCATGGAGGCTTACAGGGGGTCCCGTGTCAGCTGCCCGTTGACCACACGCCAGATGCCGAGCGGGTTGTCGTCTTGGAGCGCCGCCGGCAGCACCGCCGCCGGAGCGTTCTGCCAGGTCACCGGTCGTTGAAAGCGCCGGATCGCGGTGGTGCCGACCGACGTGTGGGCCGGCGCCGTGGTGGCGGGGTAGGGGCCACCGTGTTGCATCGCGTGGGTCACGGCGACTCCAGTCGGGAAGCCGTCGAAGACCACCCGGCCCGCCTTCTGCTCCAGGCGCGAGATGATCGGGCGCAGACCGTCGAGCTCCTTGCCCTCGGCGTGCACGGTCGCGGTCAGTTGTCCCTCGAGCGCGTCGAGCACCTCGGACGCTTCGTCGATGCCCGCATAGCGCACGAACAGGACAAGCGGCCCGAAGCGCTCCTGGAGCAGATCCGGGCGCCGAGCGGCCAGATCGCCGTCGACCGCATAGGCGACCGGCGTGTGCAGGAAGGCGCCGCGATTTTCGCCGGCGTCGCCACCGGAGCTCAGTCGCTGGACATCGGTGTCGTCATCGAGCTCGGCGACAGCCTCGCGCAGCGCCGAGTGGATGCGAGCGTTGAGCAAAGGCGCGGGCTCCACCGCCGCCAGCCGTCCGACGACGTCGTCGACGAACGCCGACCCGGCGTCGTCGGCGGGGACCAGCACGACCCCCGGCTTGGTGCAGAACTGGCCGGTGCCACCCGTGACGGACGCAGTGAGCCCCTCGGCTACGGCTGCGGCGCGTGCCTGCAGCGCCGCGGTGGTGATCAGCGTCGGGTTGACTGACCCCATCTCGGCGAACACCGGGATCGGCCGGGGCCGGGACGCCGCGACGTCGAACAGCGCGCGGCCACCCGCAAGCGAGCCCGTGAACGCGACCGCCTCGATCTCCTCGGCACGCGCGAGCGCCTCACCGACGTGGCTTGAAGCTCCGTGGACGAGCGAGAAGGTGCCGTGCGGCAGTCCGACCTCCTCGACGGCGGCAAGCACGATCGCTGCCACGAGGCCCGAGGTCCCGGGATGCGACGGATGGGCCTTGACCACGACCGGGCATCCGGCGGCGAGCGCAGACGCCGTGTCGCCGCCGGCGACGCTGAACGCGTAGGGGAAGTTGCTCGCGCCGAACACCGCGACCGGCCCGATCGGGATCAGCGTCCGGCGCAGGTCCGGGCGCGGCGCGATCGGCGCGACAGGGTCGGCGGTGTCGATCATCGCCTCGACGTAGCTGCCCTCCGCGACGACGTCGGCGAGCAACTCGAGCTGCACGCAGGTGCGCTCGAGCTCGCCTTCCAGACGTGGCAGCGGCAGGCCGGTCTCGCGGCCGCACAGCTTGTGTAGCTCAGGGCCGGCGGCCCGCAGCATTCGCGCCACCTCACGCAGCAGCCGCACCCGCGGCTCCTCCTCGCGAAGCGCCGGGGCGGCCGCGGCTGCCTGTCGGCACGCGGTGGCGATCGTCTCGTCGTCTGCGTCCGAGTAGCTACCCAGGATCGCGCCCGTCCGAGGATCCTGGGCTGTGAACAGAGCGCCGGACATGGAAGGGTTCATACCAGACCCACGAGCCCGGGATCTGGTGTAGTAGGCAGACGGTGAGAGCCTCTCGTTACTTCTCGGCAGTCGATTCCCACACGGAAGGGATGCCGACGCGGGTGATCACCTCGGGCATCGGCGTCGTGCCGGGAGCCTCGATGCAGGAGCGCCGGCTGTACTTCGAGGAACATCTCGATCACCTGCGGCTGATGCTGATGCGCGAGCCGCGCGGGCACTCGGCCATGTCCGGGGCGTTCCTTCAGCCCGCGACGCGCCCGGACGCGGACTGGGGAGTCCTGTTCGTCGAGGTCTCGGGCCTGCTTCCGATGTGCGGCCACGGCACGATCGGCGTCGCGACGGTGCTCGTCGAAACCGGCATGGTCGCGGTGACCGAGCCCGAGACGGTGATCCGGTTGGATACCCCGGCCGGGCTGGTTGAGGCGACGGTGACGGTCGCGGACGGCCATGCCGAGCGGGTCCGGCTGCGCAACGTGCCGGCGTTCGTCGTCGATCTCGACGCCGAGGTTGAGGTGCCGTCGCTCGGGACCGTTCGCTACGACATGGCGTTCGGTGGCAACTTCTACGCGCTCGTCGCGGCGGAGTCGGTCGGTCTCGACCCGGTTCCGGAGAACTCCCAGCGCCTGATCGAGGCCGGACTGGACACGATCCACGCGATCAACGCAGCCGCGCGACCAGCTCATCCACTGGACCCGGCGATCAGCGGCTGCAAGCACGTGGTCTTCCACAAGCCCGGGGACAACGGCGCCAACGCGCGAAATGCGACCTCGATCCATCCGGGGTGGCTGGACCGCTCTCCTTGCGGGACCGGCACGTCGGCGCGCATGGCCGCGCTGCACCGCCGCGGCGAGCTTGCGCTCGGCGAGGAGTTCGTCAACGAGTCGGTGATCGGAAGCCGGTTCACCGGTCGGCTGCTTGACGAGACCCGGGTCGGGGATCTGCCGGCCGTGATCCCCGAGGTCAGCGGTCGTGCCTGGGTCACGGGCATGGGCCAGTACTTGCTCGACCCGACCGACCCGTTTCCCTCGGGCTTCACGCTGTGAGCGACCCAGTCGTGGTCGTCGGCGGCGGCGCGGTGGGCTTGGCGATCGCCGAGGCGCTGAGCAGTCGCGACGCGGACACGATCGTCGTCGAGCGCGGCCGCTGCGGCGGCGGCGCCTCCGCGGGAAACGCCGGCTGGATCACGCCGTCGCTGGCGATCCCGGTGCCGGGCCCCGGCGTGATCGGCGAATCACTCAAGTGGCTCGTCAACCCTTCCGGCCCCTTGTGGATCCGGCCCTCTCTGTCGCCGGCGATGCTGGGGTGGATCGCTCGTTTCGTGCGCGGCTGCTCGCGAACGGCGTACCGGCGGGGCCTCGTCGCGTTGCAGGGTGCCGGAGCGCTCGCCGGGCCCGCGTTCGACCGCCTCGCAGAGCGCGGCGTCGAGTTCGAGCTCCACGACGAGCCGCTTCTGTATCCCGCCTTTGAGCAGGCCGAGTTCGAGCACCTGTTGCACGTCGCCGATGAGCTCGCCGCGGTCGGCGCCCACGCCCCTCGCCGGCTGTCTGCTGACGAGGCGGTGTCTCTGGAGCCCGCGCTCGGTGACGGCGTCGTGGGTGGCCTGATCGCCGACGGCGACCGCCAGGTGAGGCCGGAGTCGCTCACGGCCGGGCTCCAGCAGGCGCTCGAGGCCCGTGGGGTGCAGGTCAGGCAGGGCGAGCCGGTGACGGCGCTCACCCCCGACCGTGAGCGCTGGCTGGTGCAAACCTCCAACGGCTCGCTGACCGCGAGCACCGTGGTCCTCGCGTCGGGTGTGGACACCGTGAGGCTGATGGCGCCGCTGGGACTGCGCCTTCCGATCGTCGCGGCAAAGGGCTACAGCCGCACGTACAAGCCGGACCCGAGTGGGCCGCGGCGCGCGGTCTACCTTGAGGGGCCCAAGGTCGCGATCAGCGCGTTCGACGGCGGCGTACGGGTTTCGGGAACGCTGGAGCTGGGCGCGCAGGGGCTCGTGTTGTCCTCGCGTCGGCTTTCGGCGATCACGGCGGGGGCGCAGCGGGCGATGCCCGGCTGGCGGATGCCGGCGGACCCTCAGGACTGGGCCGGCATGCGCTCACTGTCGCCGGATGGTCTGCCGCTGATCGGAGCCGTGCCGGGACGGCCCGGCCTGCACGTCGCTACAGCGCACGCGACGCTCGGGATCACGCTGGCGCCTGCCACCGGCGAGCTCATGGCGGGACTGCTGCTCGACGGCAGGGCGGATCCGCTGCTCGAGGCGTTCGCTCCCGCGCGGTTTGCGCGCGCAAGAATGACGGTCCGAGGATGACAACCGGAGGAGAGCAATGAACGGCGTTTACGCAGCCATCGTCACCCACTTCGACTCCAACCTCGAGGTCGACCACGACGCCGTCGCCGCTCAGGTTCACCGGCTGATCGACGGCGGCATTCACGGGATCGTGCCCAACGGGACCGTCGGCGAGGGCGGCAGCCTTAGCCGCGACGAGCGGCGCGCGGTGAGCGAGACGGTGGTCGCCGCGAGCGCCGGCAGGGTGCCGGTCTGCGCCGGTGTGTCGGCCGCCACCGCCGAGCAGGCCATCGCGTACGCGCGTGACGCCAAGCAGG
>DASSGR010000261.1:0-27684 GCA_035693425.1 Solirubrobacteraceae bacterium | reverse complement strand
CTCCGAATACCCCGGCGCCGCCGGACCCGTCAACGGCTGATGGGACCCGAACGTGATCGACGTCGCCGTCACCCCCGGCGCCGTCGACCCGCCCGACCCCGACGAACCCGGAGACGAAGACGACGACGACGAACCACACGCCACCACAACCAGCCCGGCCGCCGCCAGCGTCACTGCCAAGACGATCCATTTCAGCTTTGAATTACGCACTTAAGTCCTCCGGGTCAACGCTTTTGGATTCCGTCCCCCCAAAAACCTGTGATCAGCGCGAGGGCGGAGGGCCGCGACAGGAACCCATCCGACCGATGTGTACAACGCGAGGCGGCATTTCGATACGTTCGCTCGCGAACGTTTCAAATACTATGGTCCGGCTGGAGGCGCAGCAAATCGACCAGAGAGGAACACGGACGAGGCCGCGGGGTGCCGCAACGGTCCGTCGTGGGAAGTGGCGACCACAGCTAAGAGGGGAAGACCCGCCAGCGCATCTCGCGAGGACGTGCTGCGCGCGGTGGCCGAGCAATACGTCAACGGCCGGCGAGTCGACGTCACGGTCGTGGCACGTCGGCTCGGCGTGAGCCGCGCGACGATCTACCGCTGGTTCGGGTCTCGCGAGGCGCTGATCGGCGAGGTCGTCGCGATCGAGCTCGAGCGGCTGATCGCGGCGAAGAGGGATCTGGTGACTCGCCGGGGCGCCGTCGGCCTGATCGAGGCGCTCGACCGGACCAACCGGAGCCTCGCCAAGTCGACCGCGCTGCGGCGTCTGCTCGAGCAGGAGCCGAGCGTCGCGATGCGGCTCCTGACCGCCAGCGACGGCGTCGTTCAACCGCGAGCGGTGGCGTGCGTGGAGGAGATGATCCGGGCCGAAGCGTCGGCCGGGATGTTCGAGCCACCCGCCGAGCCGGGCGCCCTCGCCTATGCGATCGTGCGGCTTGCGGAGGCCTTCCTCTACAACGACGCCGCGATCGGAATCCGGGGAGACCATCGGCGCCTACGCGAAGTCCAGGCCGCGTTGCTTGGCGTGCCTCCCGCCGCCGTCCACGAACTGCCCGGGGACTAACGAGCTCACGACGCCGCGCTCGGTCGATCGGCCGGCGTCGGCGGTCGCCCCGCGCGGCGTCCCCACACGCCGCGCAGCCAGTGGGTGATCGCGAGGACTCCACCCTGGATGCCCGACGGCCACGCCAGCATCGCGACGATCAGGACGATCCCGTAGATCGCCAGCGGCATGTTGTGTGAGACCTGGTTCGACAGCGAGAACGAGTTCGCGAGATCGTTGGTCCAGTTCGGCAGCAGCGTCAGCAGCGCCGCTCCCCAGACCGCGCCCGTTAGCGAGCCGAGGCCGCCGAGCACGACACCGGTGAGCAACGACAGCGAGAGCTGAAGGGGGAACGCTCCGGGCTGGGCCAGCTGGAGCACGACTGTCAGCAGGCCGCCGCCGAGCCCGGCGCAGGCGGCGCTCAACGAGAACGCGAACGTCTGGATGCGCCCCACGTGAAGCCCGCTGAGCGACGCGGCGATCTCGTCGTCGCGGACGGCCCGCAACGAGCGGCCGATGCCGCTGTGGGTGACGTTGTAGAGCACGAACAGCACGACCAGCGCCCCCGCGCACGCGATCCACGCCTCCCAGCGCTCGAGCGGGAAGTTCGCGCCCAGCGACGCGGGCGGGACCGACGGGTTGATCGACAGTCCGTTCTCACCGCCGAACGTCTTGGGGAACTTGTCGGCGAGCGCCGGCAGACCGACCGCGAAGGCGAGCGTGGCTCCGGCCAGGTAGGGCCCGCGCAGGCGGCTCGCGGCGGCGCCGACCGGGATCCCGACCACAGCCGTGACCACCGCCGAGGCGACGAGCGCCGGTATCACCGCCCAGCCCTCGTTGCCGATCAGCAACGCGACCGTGTAGGCGCCGATGGCCATCAGCGCGCCGTGGCCCAGCGAGATCTGGCCGCTGAGCCCCGCCAACACGGTCAGCCCCGCAAGCGCGGCGAAGTAGTACGCCCCGGTCGCTAGCTGGAGGTCGTTGTAGGCGCTGACCTGGATGCTGATGATCCACAGCGCGAGCCCGGCGAGCGCGACGATCAGCAGCGAGCGCAGGATCGTGTGCTCCGCAAACACCCTGCGGACCCTGGTGAGGCTCATACCCGCCGCTCCCGCGTGGTCGAGAACAGCCCGCTCGGCCGGATCATCAGGACCACCACGAGGATCACCAGTGCGGCCAGCGGCACGAGTGCTGACCCCTCGTAGCCCGACACGTAGGACAGCGCGAGTCCCAGGATCACCCCGCCGATCACGGCACCCGGGGGGCTGTCGAGGCCGCCGAGCACCGCCGCCACGAAGCCGCCGATCAGGATCGGATCGAAGCTGTTGGGCCCGAGGAACGTCGACGGCGCCACAAGCACGCCCGCCAGCGATCCCGTCAGCGACGCCAGCGCCCAACCGAGCGTGAACATCCGCCCCACGCGGACACCGAGCAGCTTCGCGACCTCGGGCGCGAACGCCGACGCGCGCATCTGCAGCCCGAGCGTCGTGGCACGGAAGAACAGCGCCAGAGCGGCCGCGACCACGATCACGATCAAAACGATGAACGTGTCGTTGGGCGTGAACAGCAACGTCGTGCCGCCGACCGTGTAGCCACGCAGCGAGAACGCCGCGGGAAACGAGCGCGGCGTGTTGCCCCAGATCATTCCGGCGATCGCCACCAGCAGCGTGTAGAGGCCGAGCGTCAGGATCACCGGGTTCAGCGGCGGCGCGTTCTCGACCGGGCGGATCAGCACGCGCTCGACGATCGCGCCGAACACGAGGCCGCTGCACAGCGCCACCGCGAACCCGAACACGTACGAGCCGGAGCTGTTGATCACGGCGGAGGCGATGAACGTGGTGATCATCAGCATCGCCCCCTGGGCGAAGTTCACGATCCGCGTTGCGCGCCATATCAGGACAAGAGCGAGCGCCACGGCCGCATAGATCGCACCGGTGGAGATGCCGTTGAGCGTGAGGTCGATGAACTTGGTCACTAGTGCTTCACTGGCTCTGTCAGAAGCCCAGGTAGGCGTGGCGCAGGCCCTCGTCGGCGGCCAGCCGCTTGGCGTCCTCCTCGACGACTACCCGGCCGAGGTTCAGGACTACTCCCCGGTCGGAGATCGACAGCGCGCTGCGCGCGTTCTGCTCGACCAGCAGCACCGCCAGCCCCAGCGTGTCGGCGAGCCTGCGGATCCGCTCCATGATCTGGGCGACGAGCAGCGGCGCCAGACCGAGCGAAGGCTCGTCGAGCAGCAGCACCGTGGGGCGGCCGACCAGCGCCCTGCCGATCGACAGCATCTGTCGCTCGCCGCCAGACAAGCCCGAGGCCGCCTGCGTCCGGCGCTCCTCCAGGCGCGGGAAGAAGTCGTAGATCTCCTGCAGGGGCGCCGCTTTCTTGCCGCGCCACAACCCGCCGAGGCGCAGGTTCTCCTCGACTGTGAGCTCGGCGATCACGCCGCGGCCCTCGGGCACGTGCGCAAGGCCGCGACGGACGATGTCCTCGACCGGTCGGCCGTCGATCCTTTTTCCGTCCAGCGTGACCTTGCCGCCGCTGGCCGGCACCAGCCCCGTGATCGTGCGCAGCAGCGTCGTCTTGCCGGCGCCGTTGGCGCCAAGCACGGCGGTCACCGATCCTTCCGACACTCCGAGCGTCACGCCGTCGACCGCGCGAACCGGCCCGTAGTCGGTGGTCAGTTCCTCAACCGTCAGCATCGGTCGTCCCCGCCGCTGCCACGTTCTGCTCGCCCGCATCGCGTCCGAGGTATGCCTCGAGCACGCGGGGGTTCTCCCGGATGGCGGCCGGCTCGCCCGCTGCGATCACGCGGCCGAAGTCGAGCACGACGACCCTGTCGCAGACCGACATCACCAGGTCCATGTGATGCTCGACCACCATCACTGCGATCGACTTCCCGAGCGTCCGAATCAGCTCTCCGAGCTCGGACATCTCGTCCGTCGCCAAGCCGCCGGCGGGCTCGTCGAGCAGCAAGAGCTCGGGGTCACAGGCGAGCGCGCGGGCCAGCGCCACGCGCTTTTGGACGGCAAACGGGAGCGTGCCGGGGAGGCGGTCCTCGATCCCGGCGCAGTCGAGCTTCGACAGCGAGGCCCGCGCGCGGTCTCGCAATGCGCGCTCGTCGCGATCCGACGTCCACATCCCGAGCAGCGCGCCGCCATAGCGGGCGCGGCGGAACCGGTCGGCGCCGGTCATCACGTTCTCGAGCACGGTGAGCTTCGAGAACAGCCCGACGCCCTGCAGCGTCCTCGAGATCCCCATCGACGACAGCCGGTGCGGGCGCAGCCGGTCCATCGAGCCGTCGCGCCAGGTGATGGTCCCGGAGTCGGGCGCGACGAACCCGCAGATCACGTTGAACAGTGTCGTCTTACCGGCCCCATTGGGGCCGATCACACCGACTACCTCGCCGCCCGCGACCTCGACCGAGACGTCCTCGAGGGCCGTGATCCCGCCGAAGGAAACCGACACCTCGCGCACCGCCAGGCCAGCTGCCGCGGGAACCTCCCTCGAGTCCACGCCGGGCAAGCTACATCAGCGGCGCCGAGAGTGGCAAATCGAGACACGCGGGGCTACGAGTTCTTAATAACGATGCCCTCGAGAATGTTGGCGACGCGCTCTGTCGCGTCGATTGCCGCCTCGAGGCGCTCGAACACGTCCTTCCAGCGGATCACGACCATCGGGTCGATGCCACCGTCAAACAGCGAGGCCACCGCCTCTCGGGTGATCCTGTCGCCCTCGTTCTCCAGCCGGTTGACCTCGACGGTGTGCTCGGAGATGTCCCTGAACCCGCGCAGCCTCGGGATCGCCTCCGAGAGCTGCCGGCACGCGGCCTTGAGCACCTGCGCCAGCTTGATCGCCTGATCCATCGGCGCCTCGATCTTGTACAGCCCCAGGTAGTCGGCGACCTCCTCGGTGTAGTCGACGACGTCGTCCAGCGCGGAGGCCAGGGCGAGGATGTCCTCACGGTCGATCGGGGTGACGAACGTGTGGTTGAGGCGATCGATGATGTCGTGCGTGATCCGATCGCCCTCGTGCTCGCAGTTAAGGATGTCCCGCGCCAGATGAGCGTTGTCGGGGTAATCGGCGAGCAGCCGGTCGAGCAGGTCAGCGGCCGTGAAGATGTTCCGCCCCGCCTCCTCGAACAGGTCGAAGTAGACCCGGTCTCGAGGAGCGAACACTTGGGCGAGCCGCGGCATTGAAGCCATGGTAATGACCGCGGCCCGCCACGGTGCGGCCGCCTTGCGAAAGACGGGGTGCTGGGCGGTCCGGACCTATTGCGTCTCGCTGCCCAGCGCCGCCTTGAACTCGGCCAGCTCCTGCTCGTCGATCGAGTAAGTGTGCTCGGGACCCGGGAACGCGCCGGATCGAACCTCGTCCGCGTACTCCGCGACGCCGGCGACCATCAGCGCCTTGAGCTCGACGTAGCGCTTGGCAAACCGCGGGGCATGCCCGTCGTAGATCCCGAGCAGATCGTGGAACACCAGCACCTGTCCGTCGGTTGCGGGGCCCGCTCCGATCCCGATCACCGGCACCTCGATCTGCTCGCACACGACTTCGGACACAGCGGCCGGGATCGCCTCGAACACGATCGAGAAGCAGCCGGCCTCCTGCAGCGCCAGCGCGTCGCGAGCGACCGACAGTGCCCGCTCCGCGGTCCGGCCCTGCGCCCGGTAGCCGCCGAGCGCGGTCGCGGTCTGCGGCGTCAGGCCCACGTGACCCATAACCGGGATCCCGGAGTCGACGATCGCGCGGGCCCGCTGCACGCTGGTGCCGCCCCGCTCCAGCTTGACGGCGTCACAGCCTGCCTCCTTGACGAACCGCTGGGCGGTCGCGATCGCCTGCTCGTCGGACGCCTCGTAGGAGCCGAACGGGAGGTCGCCAACGAGCAGCGGCGTCTGCAGGCCTCGGCGGACCGCCGACGCGAGCATCAGCATCTCGTCGGTCGACACCGGCACCGTGGACGGGTAGCCGAGCACGGTCATCGCGCCGGAGTCGCCGACGAGCACGACGTCGACGCCCGCCTGCTGCGCGACCTCGGCCGACGGGAAGTCGTAGGCGGTGACCATCACGATCGGCTCGCCCAGGCGCTTCTTCTCGGCGAGCCGGGGCAGCGTCATCGGCACCGGATCGCCGAGATGCTGCGGTACGGGGGTACGTGGCGTTGCAGACATTTCGTCTCCTTAGGCTGCGGTTGGCGCTCTCAGGAGAGTCGCCACCTCGCTGTCGACGTTGATGATCTGGTTGTGCGCGTCGACGTGGACGACGCGAGGTTCGTAGCTGTCGAGCTCGTCGGGGTCGTAGGCGGCGTAGGAGATCACGATGATCGTGTCGCCGCGGTGAACCAGTCGGGCCGCCGCGCCGTTGAGTTTCATGTCTCCCGAGCCGCGAGGACCCGCGATCGTGTACGTCTCGAACCGGGCGCCGTTGTCCACGTCAACGACCGCAACCTGTTCGAACTCCCGAATGTCAGCTGCGTCGAGCAGATCCTCGTCGATCGTGATCGACCCGACGTAGTGCAGGTCGCAGTCGGTCACGATCGCCCGGTGGATCTTCGACTTCAGCATCGTCCGATGCATCAGTGCCTCCCGGTGATCACTTCGTTGTCGATAAGCCGCGTGGCGCCGACCCGCGCGGCGATGACCGCCAGCGCTTCACCGTCGAGCCGCTCGAGCGGCGCCAGGGTGTCTGGGGAAACGAGCTCGAGGTACTCGAGCTCGAGCTCCGGGGAAGTCAGCTCGGCCAGCGCGTGCGCCCGGGCCGCCGCGGGATCGCGCTCGCCCGCGTCGACCGCAACCTGGATCGCGTGCAGCGCGCGGTGAAGCGATGGCGCACCGGAACGCTGGTCGGGGGAGAGCAGCGCGTTGCGGCTGGACATCGCCAGGCCGTCGGGCTCCCGCGCCGTCGGGCAGACCTCGATCCGAACCGGGATGTCGAGATCGGCCACGAGCCGCCCGATCACGATCGCTTGCTGGGCGTCCTTCTGGCCGAAATACGCGTTGTCGGGTCCGACGATGTTCAGCAGCTTGGTGACGACCGTGGTGACGCCGTCGAAGTGCGCGCGCCCCCGGTGCTCGCCCTCCAGCGGCTCTGTCAGACCTGCGACCGAGACCGTGGTCGCAAACCCGGGCGGGTACATCTCCCCCGGCGAGGGGGCGAACACGAGGTCGACGCCCTCGCGCTCGGCGAGTGCCAGGTCGCGCTCCTCGTCGCGCGGATAGGACGCGAGGTCGGCGGCCTCGTTGAACTGCGCCGGGTTGACGAACAGCGACATGACGACGACGTCGCATTGCCGCCGGGCGCGGCGCAGCAGCGAAAGATGGCCCTCGTGGAGGGCGCCCATCGTGGGGACCAGGCCGATCACCTGTCCAGAGCGTCGCGGCGTTTGAAGGGTGGCTCGCAGCTCGCGGATCGATCGGATCGTGTTCACGCCGGCTGCGCCTCCTTGTCGCGCGCGAGCGCGCGGGTGCGGTCCACCAGCACGTCGAAAAGCTCCAGGAGGTCAGGGGCTCGCTCGGCGATCGCAGCCCGCTGAGCGGCGACGGTCTGCTCGTCGCCGCGCGCGACGGGGCCGGTTAGCGCCTGCTCGGCGCCGAGCGCGGCCCAGTTCTCGACGGTCGCCCGGACCAGCGGAACCAGGAGCTCTCGGTCAACGCCGGCGTCGGACGCGAGCTGCTCGGCCGCGGCCTCGAGCGTGATCAGGAAGTTGGACGCGATCGAGGCGGCCGCGTGGTACGCGACGCGGTCGCGCTCGTGAACCTCGACGGCGCGCATTCCGAGCGCGTCGGCGAGCTCGGCGGCGACCGCCAGCGCACGATCGGTGCTGCCCGCGATCGCCGCGCCGGCGCCCGTGAATTGCGCGCCCTGGGCGGTCACGGTCATCAGCGGGTGCAGCGAGAACGCCTCGTGCGGCCTCAGGGGTGCCAGCCCGCTGGCGCCCGAGCAATGTCCGACCAGCGGTCCGGGGGAGACCTGCGCTGCGGCGGCCGCGATCTCGCCATCGGGCACGCACAGCAGCACCACGTCGGCGCCGTGCCCGTCAAAGCCCCGTCCCAGCGGTCCCAGCAGCTCGTAACGGCTGTCGCTCAGGGCCGTGGCAAGTGCGTTCCCCAGCCGGCCCCGGCCGACGATGGCCAGGCGCGTACAGGCAGGGGTGTCAGAGGCGCTTTCCCGTTCCAGTTCTCGCATTTGAGATACCGGTCGGCAGTGGATGCTGATCGCGGTTCGAAGTCCGCCCCGGCAAAGGTGACGGCCTCGTCACAATCATATCCTGTCGGGAGCCCTCGCACCCCCTGCGCGTGTGCGATCCGTCACTGACCCCCGGGCGGGTTTTTCACGGTGAATGCGGGGACGGGCGCCCGTCGCCGTCAGGCCCCGCCACTACCATCGGGAACTGTGACGACTGCCGCTGAGCGTCGCGAACTTCTGAAGGGCGTATACGAAGAGGCGCGCGGTTGTCTGCGCTGCCCGCTGCACCAGACCCGCACCAACGTCGTCTTCGGAGCCGGGAACGCCGACGCAGACCTGATGTTCATCGGCGAGGCGCCCGGCGCCAACGAGGACCGAATGGGCCTGCCGTTCGTCGGGCAGGCCGGGAAGCTGCTCGACAAGCTGCTTGGGGAGATCGGCCTGGAGCGCAAGGAGGTCTGGATCTGCAACGTGCTCAAATGCCGGCCGCCGGACAATCGCGACCCCCAGCCCAACGAGATCGAGGCCTGCCGGGAGTACCTGCTCAATCAGGTGGAGCTGATCGAGCCCGTCGTGATCTGCACCCTGGGCAACTTCTCGACCAAGCTGCTGCGCGCGGACACGACCGGGATCTCCCGGCTACACGGGCAAGCCGAGACGCGAATCATCGGCGCACGCGCGGTCCGGCTGTACCCGCTGTTCCACCCGGCGGCCGCCCTGTACACGCCGTCGATGCTGGAGACGCTGAGGACCGACTTCCAGCGCCTCCCCGCGCTGCTCGCGCTCGGCGCGCCGGAGCAGCCGCAGGTCGCCGAGCCGATGCCAGAGGCCGAGATCGAGGACCTCGAGCCCGAGGCGCCGCCGGACGCCGTTGAGCCGGTGCCGGCGGCGCAGCTCGGGCTGTTCTGAACCTGCGCTACTCGCTGACGCGCTCGATCAGGAACGCGACGCGGACGTGCGCGCGCCACTCGTCGAGGTTGTCTCCCCGAAGCCCGACGGAGACGACATCGACCGCCTTGATGCCGCGCAGCGTCGCCTGGGCCTCCTTGAGCGCGGCCTGCACGGCGTCGTCAGAGCTCGTGCTCGAGCTGCCGACCAGCTCGATGATCTTGATGACCGCCACCGCCACCTCCCTCGGTTGAGATTAGGTCACTTCACTACGCCTGCGACCCTATCCCGAGGGGGTATGCGCGTGTGAAAGGCTTAAGCGACGGGCTCTAGCGGCGCGGCCGACTGCTCGGGGCGGCTGGAGACCACGGGGGGCACGGGCGTTGGCTGGTGCCTGTCGCGCCGCAGTGCCAACCCGAACGCCAGTAACGCTCCCACCACCTGGACGGCGAGCACGACGGTCGCAAAGCCCTTGGGCTCGCGGGAGGCTTGCAGGAGCAGGATCGGCTCGGCCACCGCGACCACCCCGATCGCGATCAAGAACCAGGTGCGCTTGAGCGCGAGCATGTACTGGATCGCGAGATAGGTCGCCGCCAGCGCTGCGAACGCGATCCCCAGGATCAGCAACGAGTCGGCAGCCAGCAGGCGGTTTGATCCAAACGCCGCACGCAGCAGCGGGGTGGCGCCGAAGCCGAAGATCAGCAGCACCGGCACCGCGCAGACGCCGACGATCCCGAGCGCGACCCACAACACCGGACGGGTGTCCTCGCCGGCCGCGCGCCGGCGCGAGACCTCGGGAACCAGGTAGAAGCCCGCGCCGATCGCCACCCAGATCAGGACCTTGGCGGCGACCGCCGTGGCGGCGTAGGAGCTGGCCAGGTCCTTGGTCCCGTTGAAGCGGTGCTTGGCGGCGATGATGTCGATGTTCTGGAGGATCGCGATCACGATCAGCCCGGCGATCGGCGCCCACGCCCGTTTGACGTGGGTCCACAGGCCGAATACCGCCTGGGCCGGTGCGCCCGCGGGAACCTCGCCGGCCGCGGCGCTGCGCTCGGCGTAGCGACGCAACTGCACGGTGCAGTACGCGCCCATCGCGATGAACGAGATCGGCGTCCCGAGGTACGCGCCGGTCACTCCGAGGCCCGCCGCGGCCAGGGCCGCACCGGACACCAGCCGCACGCCCTGCTCACCGACCAGGCTGAGGCCGACGCTCTTGTAGTCGCCGATGCCCTGCAGCGCACCGCGGAGGATCGACAGTGCAAGCCACATGCAGCCGGCGGGAATCCCGATCGCGGCGGCCCACTGGTCGTGCTTGACGCCCACCGCGGCGGCGATCGGCTCCCGCAGGAGCACTGAGAAGACCGTCAGCACGGCGGTGAACACCAGCAGCGCCTTCATCCAGCGTTTGAGCGTGGCGAGCAGCCCGGCTCCGACCCCGAGGTGCCCAAGGACTCCTTCGCGTGCGGTGGCCACCTGCATCGCCTGGCCGGCGACGGACAGGATCAGGAAGTAGCTGATCAGGGCCGCAAGCGAGCCGTAGTCGGACAGCAGCCGCGCGAACACGACGGTGGAGCCGAGCGCGATCACGTTGTTGGCGATCATCGCCAGGGCCAGCCCCGCCGCCTTGGCGGTGTCGGAGTCGCGCAGGCTCGCAAGCTGCGGCTCGTAGCGCAGCCTCAGCGAGGCGATACGTCCCGGGGACGAACGGCCGTTGGGAGCGGACATCGACTGTGACGGTACCGAACGACGCGGTGGACGGACGGGTTCAGCCTCCAGGCCAACACTAGAGTTGGCCTCGAGAATGCAGCGCCGCACGACAAGCACCAGCTCCGCCGAAACCGAGGCGATCGGGGCCGAGGTCGCCGAGACGCTCGCTCCGGGTGACGTGGTGCTGGTTGAGGGGGAGCTGGGTGCGGGCAAGACGACGTTCGTGCGCGGAGCCTGCCGCACGCTCGGTGTCCAGACGCCCGTAACAAGCCCCACGTTCACGATCGGCCAGCGCTACCGCGGACGCGTGCCGGTGTCACACCTCGATCTGTTCAGGATCGCCGAGATGTCGCAAGAGGACCCCGACCTGCTGGCCGACTACCTGGGACCGGACACGATCTCGTTCGTGGAATGGCCCGCGGTCGGCGAGGACGCGCTGGCGGGCCTCGGCCGGGTCGCGGTCAGGGTCGTGATCGAGCATGCCGGCGGCGACCGGCGCGAAGTGCGGATCGCGGCCGGGAGCGAGGTGCGATCGGGGTGACGATCGTCGCCCTGGACACGGCCACGCGCGCGACCGTCGCCGCGCTGTTGCGGACCGGCGATCCTCGGCTCGAGCTCGAGGCACGCGACGATCCCGCTCCCGGCGAGCGGCCCAGGCACGCGACCCGGGTGCTCGAGCTCGTCGCCGAGGTCCTGGATCGCGGCGGCATGGGGTGGGGCGACGTCGACGCGATCGCGGTCGGAGTCGGCCCCGGCACGTTCACCGGCTTGCGGATCGGGGTGGCGAGCGCCCGCGCGCTTTCGCGCGCCCGGGGGATTCCGCTGATCGGCGTCTCGACGCTGCAGTCGCTCGCCTGCAACGCGCCAGCGGGCGGCGACGTCCAGCGCGTCGGATCGGTGCTCGCCGTGCTCGATGCACGACGGCGAGAGGTGTTCGCAGCGGGCTGGCCGTTGGGCCTCCAGCAAGGTCCTCCGACGGTGTTGTCTCCCCGCGCATGCGCGCCGGAGGCGCTGGGCAAGGTGGTCGAGGCACTGCGCCCGGGCCCCCTGGCGATCGGAGAGGGGGCGGTAGAATTCAGGGAGGTCCTCGAGCGTGCGGGGGCGCTCATTCCGGATGATCACTCAGCGATTCACAGGGTGAGCGCGATCAACCACTGCCGGCTCGCTCTCAGCATGCGCGGAAGCTCACCCGATCAGGTCCAACCCGAGTATCTGCGTCTCCCCGACGCGGAGATCGGCCGGCGCGCGGGCGGCACTCGATGAGCGTTGACGGTCTGACGATTCGGCCGCTCGGCTACTCCGACCTCCCGCAGGTCATCGGGATCGAGCGCCGCGCCTTCCCGACGCCGTGGTCGCTGGGCATGTTCGTGCTCGAGCTCTCCAAGCCGTCGGGCGTGTGCCTGGCTGCCGTTCGCGACGGCCAACTCACCGGCTACCTGATCTGCTCGCGCTACGCCGACGTGTGGCACCTGATGAACATCGCGGTCGACCCGCCGGCACGACGCCAGGGAATCGCCAGCTCGATGCTCGAGCAGATGGTGCAGCGCGCGGGACACGACTCTTCGTACACGCTCGAGGTCCGTCCATCCAATGCGACCGCGATCGCCCTCTACGAGCGCTTCGGCTTTCGGTCCGCGGGCACCCGGAGGCGGTACTACCACGACACCGGCGAGGACGCCGTGATCATGTGGCGGACCGCAGAGACGGCATCGACCCCGAGCGCGTCCGGGTGATCCTCGCGCTCGAGACGAGCTGCGACGACACCTGCGCGGCGGTCATCACGCAGGTCGGCGAGATCCGGTCCAACGTGATCTCGTCCCAGGGGATCCACGACCGCTACGGCGGCGTGGTCCCGGAGATAGCCTCCCGGCATCACCTCGACCTGATCGGCGCGGTCGTTGACGACGCGCTCGCCACCGCCGACGCAGCGCTCGATCGCATCGACCTCGTCGCGGTCACTTGCGGGCCGGGACTCGTGGGTGCCCTGCTGGTCGGCGTCGCGACCGCCAAGGCGCTCGCCGCCGCTCACGAGCTGCCGCTCGCCCCGGTCGACCACCTGCACGGACACGTGGCGGCCGGCTTCTTGGCGCCGTCGCCACTGCAGCCGCCGTTCCTCAGCCTGATCGCAAGCGGAGGGCACACGCTGCTGGCGCGCGTGACGGACCCCGGGCCGGGGTTCGAGGTGCTTGGCCAGACGCTGGACGACGCCGCCGGGGAAGCGTTCGACAAGGGCGCGCGGCTACTGGGCCTGGGGTATCCCGGGGGCCCGGCGCTCGAGCGCCTTGCCAGAGAGGGCGATCCGCTCGCGTTCGAATTCCCGACAGGCGCCAAGCTGCAGGGACTCGACTTCTCCTTCGCCGGGCTCAAGACAGCCTTGCTCTACCGGATCCGCGAGCTGGGAGAGGAGGAGGCCGCGCGGCGGCGCGCGGACCTTGCCGCCTCGTATCAGCGCGCGATCGTGGAGTCGCTGGCGCTGAGGGTGCAGCGCGGGCTGAGCGAGACCGGCCTGCGCCGGCTCGCGATCGGCGGCGGCGTCGCGGCCAACGGGCCGCTGCGCGAGCGCTTGGCGGGCCTCGGCGTGGAGCTCGACGTTCCCCCTCGAGAGCTGTGCACCGACAACGCCGCGATGATTGCCAGCGCCGCGCGCTTCGTCGATGTGCTCCCGTACCCGGACTACCTGGACCTCGACGTCTACGCCACCGGCGAGCGCGCGCCGGCGATGCGATGAGGACCGTCGTCCTCTACGGCCGCGACGGCTGCTGTCTGTGCGACGACGCGCGGGACATCCTGCTGCGAGTCCGGGCGCGCCGTCCGTTCGTGCTCGAGGATCGGGACATCGACCAGGACGAAGAACTCCTGCGTGCGTACCTGGAGCGGATCCCGGTGGTGACAATCGACGGCGTCGAACAATTCGAGCTGTTCGTAGACGAGTCCGAGCTTGAGCGTCGGCTCGATATTGTGGAGGCTGGATGAGCTACACCGTAGGGCGTGACGATCGGTCCTTCGCTCAGCCAGGCGCGGACAAGCCGGGGGAGAAGCTGTCACTCGGGGTCGCCGCGCGGCTGTCGCGGTATCTCCAGGTCCTCACGCAGGCACGCAAGATGGGCAAGACGACGATCTCCTCCCAGGAGCTCGCCGACTACACGCACGTCAACTCGACCCAGATCCGGCGCGACCTGTCAGGGTTCGGGAAGTTCGGCAAGCGGGGGGTCGGCTACAACATCGAGTCGCTGGTCACGCAGATCCGCAAGATCATGCGGACCTCGGGCCAGCACAACATCGCCCTGTTTGGCGCCGGTCACCTCGGCACCGCGATCGCGACCTCGGACATCTTCGCCGACCACGGCTTCCGGGTGGTGGCGGTGTTCGACACCGACCGAAGCAAGGTGGGCGAGCAGATCGGGCCGCTCCAGGTGCGCCACAAATCCGAGATGCGCCAGGTCATCGAGGACGAGGACATCGTCGTGGCGGTGCTGGCCGTTCCGTCATCGGCCGCTCAGGAGCTCGCCGACGAGCTCGCCGACGCCGGCATGAAGATCATGTTCAACTATTCCGACGCGCTGATCCACGTGCCGCCCGAGGTCACCGTCCACACCTCGAGTCCCGCGGTCGATCTGCTCTACGCGCTGTACTTCTACCTGACCTAGTCTCAGTGAGTGTCCCGAGTCAGAGATGCGCGTGCATTCGAGGTACGCCTGGCCGCGCCGGGCTGTGTCCTCGTCGCCTCGCGCAGCGCTGCTGCGCGTCGGCTCCTGCGTCCTTGCCCGGCATCCACCAGTCGTACCTCTCGGTGCCCGCGAACCTCTGACCCGAGCCACTAGCCAGCCAGATGGCACTCGACTCCGACAGCGCGCGCGCGGCCTTCGACGCATCCACCGACTTCACCGTCGGGATCGAGGAGGAGTTCGCGCTGCTCGACGCCGGCGACCTCGGCCTGACGTCTCGATTCGACGAGCTCCGCGACGCCGCGGCCGACGATCCGGTGCTGTGCGACTCGGTGGCGGGCGAGCTGATCTCCTCGGAGATCGAGATCCGCTCCGGCCGTGGCGAGGATCTGGCGGCGGCGATCGCGGCCCAGCGCGACCGGCGTCGGCGGCTGTTCGCGCTTGCGCAGGAGCGCGGCATCGCGCTCGGTGCCACAGGGACACATCCGTGGTCGGACTACCGCGAGCAGCACATCATCCAGACCGACCATTACAGGCGCGTGGAGGACGGCCTCAAGTACGTTGCCTGGCGCAACAACACCTTCTCCGTCCACGTTCACGTGGGCATCCAAGGAGCCGACCGGGCCGTGCTGGTATGCGATCGGCTGCGGCCGGTGCTCCCGCTGTTACTTGCGATCTCGGCGAACTCGCCGTTTTTGGACGGCCGCGACTCCGGGCTGCACAGCGCCCGCACTCAGACCTTCACCAAGAGCTTTCCGCGGTGCGGCGTGCCCGACGCGTTCGGCAGCTGGGACGCCTTCGCGCAGTACATCGACTTCCTCGTGCGCACCCAATCGATCGTCGAGTACACCCAGGTGTGGTGGTCGGTGCGCCCACATTTCTCGTTCGGCACCGTGGAGGTGCGAATCTGCGACGCCCAGTGCACCGCGGCGGAGTCCGAGGGGCTGGCGGCACTGATCACGGCCTGCGTCGCGCAGACGGCGCGCGACATCGACGCCGGGGTACCGAGCGTCGAGCTGCCGGGGCGCCTGATCGAGGAGAACGTGTGGCGCGCGGTGCGCCATGGGCTCGACGGCGAGCTGCTCGATTTCGAGCGAGCCGAGGCGTACCCGGCTTCCGGGACGCTCGAGCGGCTGTTGAGCTGGTGTGGCCCGGCCTGCAGTGAGCTTGGGATCGAGGTGTCGCTGCCCGAGCGAAACGGCGCCCAGCGTCAGCGTGCGATGATCGATGCGGGCCTGGGGATGCAGGAGATCTATGCGGCGATCGTCGAAGAGACCAGACGGACATATGCTGGACAGCTGGGAACGGCGGAGGTGACGCGATGAGTACGGGTCCGGGCGATCCAGGCGGCGCTGGCGCAGAAGGGCGGCCGCCGACAGAGGAGGAGCTTCGCGCCGCCTACGAGGCCGAGATCGCGAAGGTGAAGGTCGAGCAGGTGCTGCTCGAGCACGTCGTCACGCTGATCAACCTCGGCATGCGGCGCACGGGCCTGGTCCCCGGCACCGAGGCAGAGCGCGATCCCGTGCAGGTGAGGGTCGCGATCGAGGCGATCCGTGCACAGCTGCCGCTGCTCGAGCAGGCTGCCCCGAGGCAGATCTCACCGATCCGCGAGGCCCTGTCCCAGCTGCAGCTGGCATACGTCAAGATCGGCGGTGCCCCCGGTCCGGCGACGGGGGAGGCGGAGGCTACGGGCGCGCCGGCCCCGGGCACGCCGGGGGCGGGTACGCCGGAGGCGGGTGCGCCGCCCCCAGGTGCGCCGCCCCCCGGCGCGCCGGAGGCGGGCACGTCGCCCGGCGAGCAGGCGCCACCCAAGCCGGGCGAGCCCGGCCCCGCCCAGCGCAGCGGGCGGCTCTGGGTGCCGGGTCAGTAACCGGCAACCTTCGCAGATGTAGTTTCGGGCTGGAACCCGTCGGCGTGGGGACGTTGCGCCGCCGCGCGCGGTAAACTCCTGCGCCGTCGAATCAGGGCCTCCGCCTCGACGTACGCGGCGGGCCCTTTTTTCCGTTCTTGGCTGCGCTTCGCGCGCCTCTGACCTAAGAGCTTTCCGGAGGACCTTCTTGCCCAGCTTCCTGACGCACCATGGCGTCCTGGTGGCGCTCGTCTGCGCTGCCGGGGCAGTTGTCTACGGCGTGCTCACCTCACGCTCGCTTCTGGCCCTTTCACCCGGCAACGCGCAGATGCGCGCGATCTCCGCGGCGGTCCAGGAGGGCGCCCGCGCCTACCTCAACCGGCAGTACACGATCATCGCGGGCGTCGGGGTGATCCTGTTCATCGTGCTGATCCCCGTGCAGAACATCCGAGTCGCGATCGGCTTCGCGATCGGCGGCGTGCTCTCGGCGGCCGCCGGTTACATCGGGATGAACGTCTCGGTTCGCGCCAACGCCCGCGTGGCGGAGTCCGCGCGCGGCGGGGTGTCGCCGGCGCTGAGCGTCGCGTTCCGCGGCGGGGCCGTCACCGGCATGCTGGTCGTCGGACTGGCGCTGTTCGGAGTGGCCGGCTACTACGGCGTGCTCACCTGGATCGCGGGGGAGAGCCCGCGCGAGGCGATCAACGCACTGATCGGCCTGGGCTTCGGCGGCTCGCTGATCTCGGTGTTCGCCCGTCTGGGCGGCGGCATCTTCACCAAGGCCGCTGACGTCGGCGCCGACTTGGTCGGGAAGATCGAGGCCGGCATCCCCGAGGATGACCCGCGCAACCCCGCTGTGATCGCCGACAACGTCGGCGACAACGTCGGCGACTGCGCCGGAATGGCGGCCGACCTGTTCGAGACCTACGCGGTCACGGCCGTCGCGGTGATGCTGCTCGGGTCGCTTCTGTTCGCACAGCAGCAGACGGTGGCGCTGTACCCGCTGGTGCTGGGCGCACTCTCGATCGTCGCGTCGATCATCGGCACGTTCGCGGTTCGCTCCAAGGTCGGCAACGTCGAGCGCGCCCTCTACCAGGGGCTGATCCTGTCCGGGCTACTCGCCGCGTTGGCGTTCCTCCCGGTCACCTACTGGATGATGCACAAGGTCACGCTGTTGAGCGGCGGCCACACGCCGGAGTGGTGGAAGTTCTACCTATGCGCCCTGATCGGGATCGGCGTCACCGCCTGCCTGTTCGTGATCACCGACTACTTCACCTCGACGCGATTTGCCCCGGTGCGTAGCACCGCGCGCGCCTCGCAGACGGGGCACGCGACCAACATCATCCAGGGGCTGGCGCAGGGCTATCAGTCGACCGCGCCGCCGGCGATCGTGCTCGCACTCGGCATCCTGGGCTCCTGGAAGCTCGCGGGCGGCGGCAGCCAGGGCATCTACGGGATCGGGATCGCCGTCATGGCGCAGTTGTCGCTTACCGGGCTGATCGTCGCGCTGGACGCATTCGGCCCGATCACCGATAACGCCGGCGGCATCGCCGAGATGGCGGACCTCCCCGAGGAGGTCCGCAACGTCACCGACCCGCTCGACGCCGTGGGCAACACGACCAAGGCGGTGACGAAGGGATACGCGATCGGATCGGCCGCGCTGGCCGCGCTGGTGCTGTTCAACGCGTTCGAGCGCGAGTTGTCGGATCGCGGAACGGTCTCCAACTTCTCGATCGGCAATCCCGCCGTGCTGATCGGACTGCTGATCGGCGGCCTGATGGTCTACCTGTTCGTGTCGCTGGCGATGGAGGCGGTGGGCCGCGCCGGCGGGGCCGTGGTCGAGGAGGTCCGGCGCCAGTTCCGCGAGAAGCCGGGGATCATGGAGGGGACCGAGCAGC
Organism: Solirubrobacteraceae bacterium; assembly: GCA_035693425.1. Classification (GTDB taxonomy): domain Bacteria; phylum Actinomycetota; class Thermoleophilia; order Solirubrobacterales; family Solirubrobacteraceae; genus Palsa-465. The sequence continues at coordinate 9,468 of DASSGR010000261.1, read as the reverse complement.
CCGAGTACGGGACGGCGGTTGCCCTCGTCACTCGCGCCGCGCAGCGCGAGATGATCCTGCCGGCGCTGATCCCGATCCTGATCCCGTTCATCGTCGGGATCATCAGCGTCGAGGCGCTCGGCGGTCTGCTGATCGGGGTGATTGTGGTCGGCCTGTTCGTCGCGATCTCGATGACCTCGGGCGGCGGCGCGTGGGACAACGCCAAGAAGCTGATCGAGGACGGCGCGTTCGGCGGCAAGGGGTCAGAGGCCCACGCCGCGGCCGTCACCGGGGACACCGTCGGAGACCCGTATAAGGACACTGCGGGTCCGGCGATCAACCCCATGATCAAGGTGGCGAACATCGTCGCCTTGCTGATCATTCCTTTGATCACCTGATCAGTTGGCAACGGTGCCCGTCCCTCTCCGGAGACCGCTCGGCGCGGCGTTTTCCGGCCTCGCCGTCTGGGATGCCGCAAGTCTCCGGAGATGGACGGGCACCGTCGCCGATTTGCCCACCCGCGATGATCGGCGGCTTCGCGCTCGCTGTGGGAGCCGAACCCTCGGCGAGAGCGTAACCCCGGATTGATGAATCACAATCGCTCCGACGGCTAGAGTGCCGGGCATGTTCATTCTGATTGTGGGCTCAGGCAGGGTTGGCTCGGCGGTGGCCAAGCGGGCTCTGGATGCCGGGCACGAGGTATCGGTCCTCGACAGTGACCCGCTCTCACACGAACGACTCGACAAGGATCAGTCGACCACCTGGGAGGACGCCGGCGGCCGCTTCACGGTGGGCACGGCGCTCGAGGTGGACGGGCTGATCGAAGCGGGGATCGAGGATGCGGACGTCTTCCTCGCGGCGACCAGCGGAGACAACACGAACCTGGTGATCTCGCAGATCGCCCAGCGGCGCTTCAACGTGCCCAGGGTGGTCGTGCGTGTCGCCGATCCGGGCCGGGCCTCGTGGTACGCGGAACAGGGGCTGCTGACGATCTGTCCAACCCAGATCGCGATCGACCAGGCCGAGCGTCTGGTGCTCGAGCGATGAGGAGGTCAGCACTGGCATGTACGTGATCATCACGGGAGCGGGGAAGGTCGGGTGGAACCTGGCCAGAGAGCTGATAGCCAAGGATCGCGAGGTCACGCTGATCGAGTCCGACCACGCTCGTTACCGCGTCGTGGAGGAGGAGCTCGAGCATGCCGTCCAGTACGGCGACGCCACCGAGCTGTGGGTGCTCGAGCGCGCCGGGATCCAGCGCGCCGACCTCGTGATCGCCGTCACCGGAGACGACGAGGACAACATCCTGATCTGCCAGGTCGCCAAAGAGAAGTACGGCGTGCAGCGGATCGTCGCGCGCGTCAACAACCCGCGCAACCTCCAGCATTTCCGGCTGCTGGGCGTCCAGCCCGCGGTGTCGGCCACCGATTTGATCCTTCGCCTGATCGAGCACGAGGTCCCCGAGTACGGGTTGATCCAGCTGTTGGCGCTCGAGGAGGAGCATCTGGAGATCATCGAGGTCGAAGTGGGGGAGGGGTCGCAAGCGGCAGGCAAGCGCGTCCAGGATGTGGCCCTGCCCGACGGCTCGCTGATCATCTCCGTGCTGCGCGGCGGCGCGGGCTTCGTGCCCAAGGCCGACTCCGTGATCGAGGCCGGCGACCAGGTGCTGCTGATTCTCGACCCCGGGCTCGAATCCGAGATCACGCCCCAGTTCTCGATGGGCGGCGACCGGAGCGGTGTCTGACCGCCACGTCGACTACGCGCTGATCGGAGGCGGCCTGGCGGCGGGCAACTGCGCGCGGTGGTTGCGTGAGTCCGGCGCCGACGGCTCGATCCTGCTGATCGGGCGCGAATCCGACCTGCCGTACAACCGCCCACCATGCTCCAAGGGCTACCTGCAGGGCAAGGAGTCGCGCCAGGACGTGCTGTTCCGGCCGCCCCAGTGGTACGAGGAACAGCAGATCGAGGCGCTCACGCGCATCTCCGCGATGAAGCTCGCCCTCTCGGAGCGCGTGGTGACACTGTCGGACCGCCAGACCGTCGGCTTCGACCGTGCGCTCCTGGCGACCGGGGCGAACGTCAGGCGGCTGAACGTCCCCGGCTCCGAGCTCGAGGGAATCCACTACCTGCGCGCGCTCGGCAACAGCGACACGATCCGCGATGACGCGGCGGGCAAGCGCGTGGTGCTGATCGGGGGCTCATACATCGCCAGCGAGGTGGCCGCATCGCTGACCGAGCTTGGGAGCACCTGCACGCTGGTGATGCTCGAGCCGGTCGTACTCGGCCGCGGCTTTGGCGAGAGCGCGGGCCGATTCTTCCAGGACCGCCTCGAAGAGCACGGGATCAGCGTCTACGGCGACGACGCGCTTGACCGCTTCGAGGGCGCCGACGGGCGCGTGACCCGCGTGATCACGAAGGCCGGGCACGAGCTCGAGGCAGACGCGGTGGTAATGGGGACCGGAGCCATGCCCGACGTGATGCTGGCTCGCGCCGCCGGGCTCGAGCTCGGCGAGACCGGCGGCATCGCGGTCGACACGCGCCTACAGACCTCCGTGCCGGGGATCTATGCCGCCGGCGACGTGGCCGAGTACGAGAGCGTCGTCCACGGCGGCCGGCGGATGCGAATCGAGCATTGGGACGTGGCGCTCAACCAGGGCAAGACCGCGGCCCTCAACATGCTCGGGCAAAACCAACCCCACGACGAGGTGCCTTACTTCTTTTCCGACCTGTCTGACTGGGTGTCGCTGGAATACGTCGGCCCCGCCCACGAATGGGATCGCGAGATCGTCCGCGGCTCGTTCGAGGACGGGGAGTTCACCATCTTCTACGTGCACGAGGGGCGCATCGCCGGCGCGCTCTCGGTTGGCCGCTCCGACGACCTCGAGCACGCCCGTCGGCTGCTTTCAGCGGCAACCACGGTCGGACACCGCGCCGACGAGCTGGCCGATCTGTCCACCGATCTCGCATCGATCTAGTGCTTCTCGCCGTGGGTTCCGTCCCACCTCGAATGGGACGGATCCTGCGGTGGGGAGCACTTGCTAAAGCTGCAGGCTCAAGCCCGGCGCGAACGCGCCGATGATCGTCATTAGAGCCGGGAACTTCGCTATGGTCGGATCCCGGCACGGCCACTGCGGATTGGTGTAATTGGCAGCACGGCTGACTCTGGATCAGTTAGTCCAGGTTCGAGTCCTGGATCCGCAGCCTCGCAGCGCGTCTCGGAACACCTGTCAGGACGCTGACAACCGAGCGTACTTCTCGCACAAATTCGAGCGGTAATCGGTCCAAAACGATCAAGAGCCGTTTGGATTCGGAGCGACGTGCCGATGTAGCGGACGTATGAGCTTCCTGGCAGGGGGCCTACAGGCTGGCATCAGGCGTGCCGACCCGCGCGCAAGCGCGCTCGCGGTGTTGCTCGCGCTGGCGGTGTCGATCGGGCATGCGGTGGCGCTACCAGCCCGGGCGAGCGCGGCTTCGGGACGCCCGCCGATCAGCCTTGGCCAGACATCGAACACGGGCGGCGGCGTCCGCGCCGGACTGCGGAGCGCTCCCCCGACCGGGCAGGCGCTTGCGGGCACGCTCGATCAGATGACCGGCCTCACGCCCGCCCAGGTCCAACTGCAGGATGTCTGTCCGGCCGTCGCCCCGGGGCTGGCGCGGTGCGCCGCACAGGCGCTGATCTTGGACTCGAGCCACAAACTCGTGCGGCCCGACGTCGCGCGCACGCGGCTGCTGGCACTCGGGCCGCGATCCGCACAGCCGGCGGCGATGAGCGCTGCGTCCGCGCCGGCGGTCAGCCAGCCGACAGCCGGGACCCCGGCGTATCTCCAGCAGGCTTACGACCTCTCCTGGCTGTCTCAGACGGGCGGCGGGGGAGACACGGTGGCGCTCGTCGACGCTTACGACGACCCCACCGCGGAGGCCGACCTCGCAACGTTCCGCAGCACCTCCGGGCTGGCCGCGTGCACGACGGCCAATGGCTGCTTTCGGAAGGTCAACCAGGCCGGGGCAGCTGCTCCGCTACCTGCTCGCGACGCAGGATGGGAGGAGGAGATCTCGCTCGACCTCGACGCCGTCTCCGCGCTGTGCCCGAACTGCCACATCCTCCTCGTCGAAGCCAGCTCGACCATGTCCACCGACATGACCGCCGCGATGCAGACCGCGGCGTCGCTCGGTGCCAGGCAGATCTCGGACAGCTGGTCGGTCAGCTCGAGCGCGCCAGTGGGCGGGACCTACACGCTGCCGGGCGTCGACGTCGTCGCGGCCACCGGTGACCATGGTTATCCGGGCGCCGGGGTCGACAACTATCCGGCGGCCTTCGCCGGAGTCACCGCCGCGGGAGGCACGTCGCTGAGCGCCGCCAGCAACGGCCAGGGCGGCCGCGGCTTCGCGGAGTCCGCCTGGTCGCTGAGCAACGGCTGGGGCACAAGCTCGGGTTGCGACCTGCGGCTGCCCAAGCCCATGTACCAGTCCGACAGCGGTTGCGCGGGGCGCGCGTATGCCGACGTGTCGGCGGACGCCGACCCGTCCACCGGCCTGAAGATCTACGACAGCGGCAACGGCGGATGGCTGCTGATGGGCGGGACCAGCCTGGCCGCGCCGCTGATCGCCGCCTACTACGCGATCACTGGCCTCAGCGCGACCACGCCGCAATGGGCGTACACGTCGAGCGCCCTGCTGAACGATCCGGCATCGGGCTCGAACGGCACCTGCGCTCAGAACATCCTCTACATCTGCAATGCCGGCGTCGGCTATGACGGACCCACTGGCGCGGGCTCGATCTCCGGCGCGGTCGTGGCGGGCGCCCCGGGCATCGGTGGTCCGTCGGTCGGACCGGGCACCAACAACACCTACACCCAGAGCACCAGGTCGATCGACGCGACGCTCACGGGCGGCATCTATCCCAACGGGCTGCAGACAACGTGGTGGGTCGAGTATGGGTTGACCACGTCCTACGGACAGCACACGTCGACATCGGACGTGGGCTCTGGCCAGACGCCGGTGTCGCTGACTTCGACGCTCACCGGGCTCTCGGCATCGACGACGTATCACTACCGGTTTGTCGCGTCGAACGGCGACGGCACCACCTACGGACCGGACTCCACGCTGCATACGGCCGCTCCCGGCTCGTCGCCGCCGGTCAATCGGGCGGCGCCTACGATCTCGGGCGCCCCGCGCCGTGGCTCGCCGATGATGGCTCTGCCCGGTAGCTGGAGCGGCACCGTCACCGGCTACCTCTACCAGTGGCAGCGCAGCAGCGACGCCGGGGTCACCTGGTCGAGCATCTCGGGCGCCACCGGCTCCACTTACGCGCCGGTGCTCGAAGACGAGGGCGCTCGGGTGCGCGTCTACGTGTCGGCGACCGGTCCCGGTGGCACCGCGAGCGCCGTCAGCGGCGGCGCCGGACCCGTCGCCATGGCCCCGCCGATCAACACCGGCGCGCCGGCCGTGATCGGATCCGCTCAGGTGGGAGCGACGCTCACCGCCGCCGTCGGGAGCTGGGACCCCGCGGCGGAGACGTTCACTTACGCCTGGCAGCGCGCCTACGGGTCAGGCGGCTTCCAGACCATCCCTGGCGCCACGCGTTCGACCTACACGGTGGCGCCCAATGACCTCGGCGACACGATCAGGCTGGTCGTCACCGCCACCAACCCCGACGGCACCGCAGCCGTCAACAGCCCGCCCACGGCCGCAATCGCCCAGGCGCCCCCGGTCGTGGTCGCCCCGGCTCCCTCGAGCCCCAACGCGCCCGCGCCGGCGCCGGCATCCCAACCCGCCGCGCCCAGCGCCACGTCCCTGCCGTCGCTTTCGGGCGGCCAGGCCGGCCTCGGCGCCAAGGTGGTCGTCAAGCGGGGCGTGTTCGCCGGAGCGCCGGTGACCAGATCGGTCACCCGGGTGATGCGCTGCACGCACAACTGCGTGGCGGTTGGAGCTCCGAACGCGCGGACCTACAAGATCTCGGAAGCCGACGCCGGAGCGACGTTGCGCGTCATCGAGACGGCGTCGAGCGCGTCCGGCTCCACCACGGTCTGGTCGACCCGATCTGTCGGCCCGATCACCTCGACCGGCGCCGGCTTTGCGGTGCTCGGCGCGGGTCAGGCAGCCGTGCGCGGGCGGGGCGGGCGAACGCTGGCCGTCGTGATGCTCCGCCGCCGAGTGCTCACGGTTCGCCCCTCACGCGCGAGCGGCGGAGCTTCGGCGCGCGCCTGGGCGTGTCCCATCGCCGGCACACCAGGCGGTCCTCCTCCGCAATGCAGCGCCGTGATCACGTTGCGCCGCAGCGGCACGCTGCACCTCCCCAGCGCCCCCGGCGGCAGGGTGCGTGTGGTTGTGGTGGTGGGCCGCGGCTGAGCGCTCAGACTGGGATCGCTTGGTGCTGGATGGCGGTGGCGACGGCGCCCATCAGTTCAGATCGAAGACCGAGCTGGGCGCATCGAACGCTGACATGCTGCGCCGCGGCCGGTTGGGCGTAGCGGTCGATTGACTCGCGGACCCCGAGCACCAGTGGAGCGCCCGCGGTTCCGAGTTCGCCGCCCAGAATGATGGCTTCGGGATTGAGCGCGTTGCAGACGTCGGCCAGTACGCGGCCGAGGGTGCGGCCGGCTCCGGTGATGACCCGCGCGGCCACAGGATCGCTGCTGATTGCCATCAGCGACGGGTCTGACGCGTCCGCTTCTGGCTTGAGCCTGATGTGCGTGAGTTGGCGCTTTACCTCGGAGATGGAGACGACTGCCTCCAGGCATCCGCGGTTGCCGCAGCGACACCAGTTGTCGGCGCCTGGGAGTTGGGTATGCCCGATCTCGCCGGCAATGCCGAGCGTTCCGCGATAGGTGTCGCCGTTGAGGACGAGGCCCGCGCCGATGCCGTGGGACGCCTTGACGTAGACGAAGTCCCGGCATCCGCGCGCCGCGCCGAACCGCAGCTCGCCGAGGGCCCCCATGTTTGCGTCGTTCCCGACTTGGATCGGCCGGCCAAGCCGTGTAGAGAGTTCGCGCGCGGGATCTAGATCGACCCACGTGGACAGGATCGTCGGCGAGCGCACGAGGCCGGTTTTCATGTCCAAGGGGCCCGGGATGCCGGCTGCCAGGCCGATCAGATCGGACGCGGCCAGATGTGCGTCGGCTAGGCAGCGTGCCAGCAGCGCCGCGGCGGTATCCAGCGCGCCGGTTGCTTGGTGATCCACGTCGATTGTTCGACGGTGCTCGGCCAGCACCCGCCCGCTGGACTGTGCGACCGCGACGGAAACGTGGCTATGGCCGAAGTCGATTCCGGCGACTTCGCCCCGGGCTGCAGCTGGCACGAGCACCGCAGATGGACGCCCTCGCCCGAGGCCGGACTCCATCCGGTGCTCGGTGACCAGCCGTTCTGCCAGCAGATCCTGCACGCCTTCGGCGATTGCGCTGCGCGACAAGCCGGTCACGCGGCTTAGCTCGCTCCGGGTGATGCCGCCGTTTTGCGCACGGATCGCGTTGAGGAGCTGTTGCCGCGAGCGCTGCCGCCGCGGGGATGGGTCAGCGTATGACTCCGGCACTGAGCCAGAGTCTACTTATTTACTCCGCTTGCCGGAAGAACTGATGCTGTCGTTATTCCGCTTGACAGCCAAAGTCCCGGATGCGATTGTTCCGCGCGCGCGAACTGCCCGAGGTAGGTAGGGAGAGAGAGATTGTCGCGAGGTCAGCCGCCACGGCGACGCCCGTCCACGTGCGTTTCCCATGAGCGTTTCCTTCATCGGCGACGGCGCAAGCGCCGCCTGTCCACGCAAACACCAAGCCTCGTCGCCTCGCGAGAGATGTCTCCCATGTGCAGATCACGCGGCATTCCGGAGCCGCTCGGCAATGCCTGGAGGGCAAAGGTTCGCTGCCGCCACGCGATTTCGGCGACTGCGGGCACCGACCGCGGCTAACCCCAACTCAAGGAGGTCGAGTCATGTCCACGCATGAAAGAGGCCGTATGCGCAGCAGAAGGAAGGCGGTGTTTATCGTCGCTGTCGGCGCCTTGGTGGCGGCAGCGCTGGCTGCCTTCGTGGGCCAGGGCGTCGCCGCTTCCGCAAGCCCGGCCACACCGTGGCTCGATGCCCACAAGCCGATTCAGGCCCGGGTGAACGCCCTGCTGGGGGCGATGACCCTGCCCGAGAAGGTCGGCCAGATGGATCAGCAACTCGTCGACGACTTGACCGGTCCGTCCGGCGCATGCGGCAGCCAGGGCTGGGCCCAGCTGAACCAGAGCTGCATGAAGACGTGGCTGGTCGACAACAACACGGGCTCGCTGCTTGCGGGCGGTACCGACAACCCGCCCGATACGACCGGCCACGGCGGCAGCGGTAACACCGGCTACGACTGGGCCAACGAGTACAACATGATCCAGCAGTACGCGATCCAGAATTCGCGGCTGCACATACCGTTGATTTTCGGGGTTGACGCAGTGCACGGCTTCGGCCATCCCTGGCAGGCGCCGCTCTACCCCCAGTCCATCGGCATGGGCGCCACTTGGGATCCATCCGCGGCTCACGCCGGCGGAGTTGCGACCGCTGACGCGGTCCGCGCGACCGGCTGGAACTGGGTCTTCGCCCCAGTCCAGGATCTGGCCCGCGACAACAGGTGGGGACGTACATACGAGACCTGGGCCGAAGAGCCGGTGCTTTCGGCGGCAATGGGCGGCGCGAACATCCAAGGTATGCAGGCGCGCGGTCCGGCCGGTTCGCTCGGCGTGGCGGCCACGGTCAAGCACTTCGCCGGCTACTCGCAGTCGATCAACGGCCACGACCGCAACGAGGCGCTGCTGCCCCTGAGCTACCTGCAGAGTGTGATCCTTCCGTCCTATGCCGGCGGTATTGATGCCGGAGCTCGGACTGTCATGGTGGACTCCGGTTCCATCAACGGTGTTCCGGCGACCGGGTCGCACTACCTACTGACAGACATCCTGCGCAACCAGATGCACTTCCAGGGCGTCGTGATCAGTGACTACCAGGACGTGCAGGCATTGCAGACTGCGTACCACGTCGCGGCCAACCCGACTGAGGCGATTGCCACGGCCGTGAACGCCGGTGTCGACATGGCCATGTACGTGACCAGGGCGGATCAATGGCAGACCGCCATCCTTCAGGCCGTCCGCTCTCACCTGATCTCGATGGCACGGATCAATCAGGCAGTGCGGCGGATTCTGACGCTGAAGTTCCAGCTCGGCCTGTTCGACCAACCGTGCGTCGGCGACCCGAGCAAGCCGTGCGTCGACGCCAACGCCGCCAACGCAGCAGTCACCGCTGGGCGAGACGCGACACTCCAGGCGGCGCAGGAATCGATGACGCTGCTGCGCAACCAGAACAACACGCTGCCGCTCTCCTCGTCCGCCAAGGTCGTCGTCACCGGTCCGAGCGCCGACTCGATGACGAACCAGCTCGGCGGGTGGAGCGTCAGCTGGCAAGGCGTCTTCGGTGCCGGTCACGTCTGCTGCATGGGTCCGCCTGACCAGATTCCACCCGGTACCACGGTGCAGGAG
>DASSGR010000260.1:0-3462 GCA_035693425.1 Solirubrobacteraceae bacterium | reverse complement strand
GCCGCCGACCAGGTGGCGTCGCTGCACGAGCGTGGCGTCGATCTGCGAATCGACGCGTCCGAGATCCGGTCGCTCCCCCATCCGCAGGGGGCCGCGCCGGCCTTCCGCGACCGCGAGCCCGGCGTCAAGCCCCATTCCTGGCAGAGGTTCGTCGACAAGCTGACCGGCAAGGGGCCCTTGGACCGCAACTGGTCCAAGGAAGACTGAGCCCGACCGGCGAGGCCTGGCGGACGATCCCATAGGGGGGTTAACACGACAACCGTCGCGCGGGCGACGAGGTGATCCGCGCTGACCACCGTATGGGGGCGCGTACGGATCACTTCGGTCGTGGCGGTCCGATTGACGCGCTGTGCCCCGGTTACGCGCCGCCCGCGTACTCCCGCGCGAGCGACGCGAAGCTGTCGAACGCGCTCTCGACCTCGCCGCGCCCGTGCGCCGGCAGCCAGAACACGACCCGGTGCACGGCGCCCTGCTCGAGGCGCTCGATCCGGGCGGCATCGGGCTTCATCCCGACAACGGTCACCGGGATCGACCCCCGGCCCACCTCGGCGGCGCGCGACTGCAGCTCAGCGACGCGCGCGAGCGTGTCGTCGTCCGACATCCGGTTGGGCATCCACTCGTCGCCGAACGCCAGCACCCGGTCGAGCACGCGGCGGCCGCTGCCGCCGACGAGCACCGGTGGGTGCGGCTGCTGGAGCGGCTTTGGCCAGCACCAGATCCGGTCGAAGCTCACGTACCGCCCGGAGTAGCTGGCCTCCTGCTCGGACCAGATCGCCTTCATCGCCTCGATCCGCTCGCGCATGACCCCGAAGCGCTTGGAGGGATCGGTGCCGTGGTTGGCCATCTCCTCGGCGTTCCAGCCGGCGCCAACGCCGAACAGGAACCGCCCGCCCGACAACCGGTCGACCGAGGCGACCTCCTTGGCCGTGACGATCGGGTCGCGCTCGATCACCAGGCAGATGCCGGTGCCGATCAGCAGCCGGTCGGTCGCCGCCGCGGCGGCGGTGCACGCCACGAACGGGTCGTAGGTGCGGCTGTACTCGGGCGGCAGCTCGCCGCCTCCCGGCCAGGGCGACTCGCGGCTGGCGGGGATGTGGGTGTGCTCGGGGAACAGCAGGGACTCGAACCCGCGCTCCTGCGCTATCGACGCGAGCTCGGCGGGGTCCTGGACGTCCTCGGTGGGGAAGATCGCAACGCCGAATTTCATCGTTCGTTCAGAGTAGCCGGGAGCACGCGGACGCTAACGTAAGCCGCAGCACCCCCCGGAACAGGAGATCGCAAATCGATGAGCAGCACGCCCGAAGTTGATTTGACTGACGAGCAGTGGCGGGAGCGCCTGTCGCCCGAGCAGTACGAGATCCTGCGCCGCCACGGCACCGAGCGGCCGTTCACGGGCAAGTACGTGAACGTCAAGGACGACGGCATGTACCACTGCGCGGGCTGTGGTGCCGAGCTGTTCAGCTCCGACACGAAGTTCGATTCCGGCACCGGGTGGCCCAGCTTCTTCGAGCCGGCCGTCGCCGAGAATGTCGAGGTCCGCGAGGACCGAAGCCTCGGGATGAGGCGGACCGAGGTCCTGTGCCGCCGCTGCGGAGGCCACCTCGGACATGTGTTCAACGACGGTCCGAATCCCACCGGGTTGCGCTATTGCATCAACTCGTGCGCTCTGGATCTGGAGTCTCAGGGCTCGTAACGCTCGGGCCCGAGCTCTCAGAGGCGCGCTCGGCGTCCTCCGAGTAGAGGCGCTCCATCTGGCGCTCGCGCCTGCGCACGTACAGATACGCACCGGCCAGCACGACCACGAAGAAAGCCGCTCCGATCAGGCCCGCCTCGGCGATCACGTTCGCCGCTGCCTGCCCGCCGAAGTAGCCGACCAGCCCGAACGTCAGCCCCCAGGTGATCCCACCAAGGGCGTTCCAGAAGAAGAACTGTTTGAAAGGCATCCCGTTGATCCCCGCCAGCCACGCGGCGGCGACGCGCACGAGCGCCACCCAGCGCGCGAGGAACACCGCCTTGCCGCCATGACGCTCGAAGAACCGGTCGCCGGCACGGACCACCATCACCCGCCGCTTGCGAAACGGCCCGGGCGCTTCCAATACGTCGCGACCGAGCTTTCGCCCCGCCAGGTAGCCGATGTTGTCGCCGACGATCGCCGAGGCGATCCCGATCACGAGTACCAGTTCGATGTTGAGCTTGCCCTGGCTGGCGAGCACCGCGGCCAGCACGAGCGCCGTCTCCCCGGGCGACGGGATCCCCATCGACTCCAGGCCGATGATCGCGGGCAGGATGTAGCCGAGGTTGTTTGAGAGATGGATGATCGCCGCGAGGGCGACGATCACGTGGCTGGTCCCGGGTTCTCGAGCAACGCCATCAGCGACAGCCCGACCGGAAGCGTGCGCCCCCGGGCCAGCCACGAGGCTTCGAGTGCCAGCGGTCGCTCCAGTACCGAGTTCAACCACGACGGTCCCAGGGTCAGATCCGGCTTGTAGTCCGAGCTGGGTCGCATTCGCTGTGCGATGCGAACCGCTGCCGCCGGCGGGAACAGCAGGCTGTTGAACGACGTCACCCGGTGCACGCGCCAGCCGCTGTCAAGCGCCGCGGTGCGCAGCGTGCGTCGTCCGTAGCGGCGGAAGTGGTGGTTGGCCTCGTCGTGCTGTGACCACAGCGCCTGATAGGCGGGCACGGTGACCAGCAGCCAGCCCCCCGGCTTGGACACCCGCCGCAGCTCGCCGAGCGTGACCCGGTCGTCGGCGGTGTGCTCGATCACGTCGAGGCACGTGATCAGATCGAACGTGTCCGCATCCCAGGGCAGCTCCTCGAGCCGGCCGACGCGAACCTCGCCCGCGTCGCGCCCGCGGGCAATGTCGGCCGCGTCGGGATCTAGCTCGATCCCGAACACCTCGCCGTATGGGGCCAGCTCGGTGAGCGTGCGGCCCGAGCCACACCCGGCGTCGAGCACTTTTGCATCGATCGGGAGCGCGAGCCGATCGAGCTCGGAGCGGATGATCTTGCGCCGGCCCCGATACCACCAGTGGTGGTCGTCGAAGTCGAGCATCGCTTGCATCAGGCAGTCGTCCATCGCGATTGATGCTGTCAGGTCGCGCTCGGCGGCGTGGCTCAGGCGACCGGGACCGGGCCCGAATCGGTCGCGCGCGCTACCGGGAGCGTCAACGTGAACCGCGCTCCCGAGCAAACCGACGGATCGAGCCCGAGCTCTCCGCCCATCCGCTCGGCGAGTTCGCGGCCGATCGCGAGCCCCAGCCCGAAGCCGGCCTGCCCGGCGGTGTCGCGGCCGCGCTGGAAGCGCTCGAAGATCAGCTCCCGCTCCTCCGCCGTTACCCCGGGACCCTGGTCGCAGACGCTGAGCGACGCAACCGGCCCATTGCGCGTCTCGATCTTGATCTCGGCGCCGTCTGGGCTGGCCCGGACGGCGTTGTCAAGCAGGATCCGCAGGATCCTGGC
>DASSGR010000259.1:0-35013 GCA_035693425.1 Solirubrobacteraceae bacterium | reverse complement strand
GCTGTACGCGACCGCGCTGGGCGTCAACGGTGTGACGCTGCCGGACGACCCGATCCAGCACGAGCCCTCCTACGCCGCAGCCCTGGCCGCGTTCCAGCGGCTTCCCTCGATCCGGGTCCTGTTCGACAACGGCGCGGGCAGCGCGACCCCGGGCTCACCGGTGCCCGGGTTCGAGCACTCGTTCTCGCGCTTCCCGGTGCCTGGCACGCAGGCCCGCTCGTGGTACCTGGGTCCCTCGGGCACGCTGGCAGACGGTCCGCCCGCCAAGGGCGGCCAGGCATCGTTTACCTGGCGAAAGGCCGTTCCGGCCACCGACTTCTCGGGCAACACGGGCGCGGGCGGGCTGTGGGCAGCCACTCCGACCTACCACTGGGTGCAGAACGCCGCGGGCACCTCCGTGTCGTTCGTGTCGGCGCCGTTGCGGTCCAACACCGTCGTGTTCGGCGCGGGCGCGCTGCAGGTGTGGATCAAGGCGTCCACCAGCGACGTCGACCTGCAGGTGACGATCTCCGAGGTGCGCCCGGACGGCAAGGAGACGTTCGTGCAGAACGGCTGGCTGCGCGCGAGCGAACGAAAGCTCGATCCCCGCCAGAGCACGCTGCTCGACCCCGTTCCGACGCTCCGCGCGCGCGACGTGCGGGCGCTTCCCAGGGGCCGCAAGACGTTGGTCACGGTGCCGCTGTACTACGAGGGCCACGCATATCGCGCCGGATCGCGGATCCGGGTCACGATCTCCGCGCCTAACGGCACTCAGCCGATCTGGAGCTTCGCGGAGACCGTGCCTCGCGGCCACGGAACGGTGTCGGTCGCGTTCTCGCGCAAGATGCCCTCGCGCGTGGTGCTCCCGGTGATCCCCGGCGTGACGGTTCCCACGCCGCTGCCTCCGTGCCCGGGCCTTCGCGGCGAGCCATGCCGCACCTACGTCCCGTAGACGGGGGTTGCCCTCAGCCCCGCTCGGAGGCCGTGCCCAGGCGAAGCGAGGCGAGCGACGGGCGCTCGGTGACCACCCAGACGACCAGTCCCGCTGCCGCGACGGCGGCGCCCAGCACGCAGACGCCGGTCCAGCCGTCGCTCCCGTAGAGGACGGAGGCCGCCGCCGACATCGCCGCGGCTCCCGCGAAGTAGGCGAGCATGTAGGCCGTCGTGATGCGGCTGCGCGCGTCGGCATGCAGCCCGTAGATCACGCTCTGATTTGAGATGTGCACGCTCTGCACGCCGAGGTCGAGCGCGACGATCCCCGCCACCAGCAGCACGACGGAGTGATGGCCGAGCAGCAACAGCCCCCAGCTGGCCAGCAGTATCAGCAGGCCCGCCGAGGTCGCGAGCCTGCCCTTCCCGCGATCGGCCATCCGGCCCGCGACCGGCGCGATCGCGGCGCCGGCGATGCCGGCGAGTCCGAACAGGCCGATCGCCGTGTTGCCGTAGTTGTACGGCGGGCCCGACAGTAGGAACGCGATCGAGGTCCACAGCGCGCTGAAGCAGCCCATCGCGGCGGCGCCCAGCGCCATCCGCTGGCGCAGCACCGGCTCCTGCGCAACGAGCCGGACGACGGATCGAAGCAGCGAGCGATACGGGAGCGATTCGGTCGGCGGCACCTTCGGGAGTGCCCAGCGAAGCGTTGCCGCCAGCACGACCATCACCGCGGTCGCGATCACGAACACGGCCCTCCAGCCGAGCAGGCCAGCGAGGATGCCGCTTGCGGTGCGCGCAGCGAGGATCCCGATCAGCAGGCCGCTCATCACGGTTCCGACGACGCGACCGCGCTCGTGGTCAGCGGCCAGCGATGAGGACATCGGCACGATGATCTGAGCGACCGCCGAGCTCACGCCGACGACGCCGACGGCGAGCGCGAACACCCCGAACCCCGGCGCGGCCGCGGCGACCGCCTGGCCCAGCCCGCAGACCAGCAGGATCGCCACGATCAGCCGGCGGCGCTCGAGCAGGTCGCCGAGCGGGACCAAGAACGCGAGCCCGATCGCATAGCCGATCTGCGACGCCGTGACGAGCAGGCCCGCCGTGCTGTCCGAGACCGAGAACGTCTGCGCGAGCGTGTGCAGCAGCGGTTGTGCGTAGTACAGGTTCGCGACCGCGGCGCCGCACGTGACCGCAAGCAGCAGCACCAGCCGCCGGCTCACGGGCGTCTGAGGATCGGTCGGCTGTCGGGGTTCGGCGACGGTCATCGGAGGGGAACCACTAGTCTGCGCGACTCTTTTGCGCAAACTTGGTTAAGGAGAGGCATGCGCGCAACGCACACACCGAAGGTAGCTTGCATGGCGACCATCGCGGCGATCTTGGCTGGGCTCGCGGGCGCCGGACCGGCTGGCGCCGCTGCAGCAGACTGCCAGCCGTTCGCGAAGAAGCCGTGCCTGCTGCCTTTCCCCTCCAACCTCTTCACCAAGCACGACAAGTCGTCGGTGACAGGCCTGCGAGTGCATCTGCCGGCCGCCGCGATGCCCGTCAACAACAAGGGCAGTCGCGTCAGCGTGGCGCCGTATGACCGAAGCGACGGGTTCAGCCCCGGCAGCGCGATCATCATTCACGTCTCCGGACTGGATAACGCCCGGGCGTTCTCGCGCACGGGCGCCGCGACGCTGGCCAACATGGGCCGTTCGCTGCGCAAGCCCCAGCCGATCGTCCTGATCGACGAGCGCACCGGCAAGCGCCAGCTGATCTGGTCAGAGCTCGACGCCAACCAGACCGCGGCGGCGGACATCAACCTGCTGATCCACCCGGGCAAGAACCTTCTCGAGGGGCACACGTACGTGGTGGCATTGCGCAACCTGCGCACCGCGCGCGGGAAGCTGATCAAGGCGCCGGGCTGGTTTGAGCGCCTGCGAGACGGCCGCACCCTCCCGCGGACCGAGCGCTCCCAACACGGCCGCTACACGCGCATCTTCGCGGCGCTCAAGCGCGCCGGCATCGCGCGATCGAACCTTTACGAGGCGTGGGACTTCACCGTCGCCTCCCGACAGAACCTGACCTCGCGGATGCTCGCGATCCGCAACAACGCATTCGCGCAGCTCGGCGACCGAAGCCTCGCCGACCTCCAGGTGCAGGGCAACGCCCCCGCCTTAGGGCCGGTGACCATCGTCACGCCGCCGCCTAGGCCCCAGATCAAGGAGGTGCAGGGAAGCTTCCAGGTCCCCTGCTACCTGGTCACCTGCGGGCTGGCCGCGACAACGGGCTTTCATTACTCCTCGCGCCGACCCGACGCCACGCCGACGCAAATCCCGGGCAACACCGCCACTGCGATGTTTGACTGCATCGTCCCCAGCACGGCAACCGCCGCCAACCCGGCCAGGATCTCGCTATACGGCCACGGTCTGCTCGGCAGCCGCACCGAGGTCCACGCCGGCAACGTCGAGGACATGGCGATCGAGCACAACATGGTGTTCTGCGCGACCGACTGGTGGGGCCTGGCGGAGCAGGACACGCCCTACGACATCACCGCGCTCCAGGACCTCAACAACTTCCCGAACGTGGTCGACCGCCTGCAGCAAGGGGTGCTGAACACGCTGTTCCTCGGCCGCCTGATGCTCAACCCGAAGGGGCTTGCGTCCAATCCCGCGTTCCGGACGACCCCCAGGCCCCTGCCGGTCCAAATCGCGCGCCCCCAGATCTCGGCCCCGCTGATCGACACCTCGCACCTCTACTACGACGGCAACAGCCAGGGCGGAATCATGGGCGGCATGACCACGGCGGTCGCGCCGGACTTCCAGCGAGCGGTGCTCGGCGTCTCGGGGATGGACTACGGCAACCTGTTGGTGCAGCGCAGCACCGACTTCGCGCCGTTCGGGCAACTGCTGTTCGGCAGCTACACCGACAAGTCGATGGATCCGGTGATCCTCGATCTCATGCAGCAGCTCTGGGACCGCGGCGACCCGGACGGATATGCCGAGCAGATGACGTCGCACCCGCTGCCCGACACTCCGTCGCACACGGTGCTGATGCAGATCGCCTACGGAGACCACCAGGTCAGCATGTACTCGGCCGCCACCGAGGCACGCACGATCGGCGCGTCGGCGCACGAGCCCGCGCTCGACCTGTCGACCAACCGCGGCCGTGATCGCAACCTGTTCTTCGGGATCCCGGCCATCGCCCACTATCCGTTCGGCGGGTCGTCGATCGTGATCTGGGACAGCGGGCCGGGCCGCGTGCAGCCGCCACCGCTCGCAAACCTGGCGCCGCAGGACACCTCCGCCAACAACGACCCGCACGAAGACGTCCGCGATACGAAGGCCGCGCGCACACAGAAGTCCGACTTCCTGGCGCCGAACGGCAGCGTGCTGGACGTCTGCGGCGGCAAGCCCTGCCACACGGACGCCTACACGCCCTGAGTTCCCGTATTGCACTGGTCACCTGCGCGGAGTTTCCGCAGCTGGGCGAGGACGAGCCGCTGCTGCTGCACGCGTTGCGCGAGCGCGGGATCGATGCGCAACCGGCGGTGTGGGACGACGCGGCGATCGACTGGGACGCGTATGACCTGGTGATCGTTCGCTCGGCCTGGGACTACTCGACGCGGCGCGACGAGTTCGTCGCATGGGCCCGGTCGGTTCCCAGACTGCTCAACCCGGCCGATGTGATCGAGTGGAACACGGACAAGCGCTACCTCGGGACGGTGCCGCGCGCGGTCTCGACTACGTTTGTGGAACCGCGCGACCGCTGGGAGCCTCCGGCCGGCGAGTACGTCGTCAAGCCGGCGGTGTCGGCCGGCTCCCGGGACACGGCGCGGTACCGGCCCGGCGAGGGAGCCTCGGCGCGCGAGCATGTGGCAGCGCTGCAAGCCGCCGGGCGCACGGTGATGGTGCAGCCGTATCTCGGGGCCGTCGACACGCACGGGGAGACCGCGCTGCTGTTCTTCGACGGCGAGTACTCGCACGCGATCCGCAAGGGCCAGATGTTGGAGCCCGGTCAGGCTCCCACCGGCGACGTGATCTATCTCGAAGAGCAGATCAACGCACGCGAGCCCGATCCCGCCGAACGTGCCGCCGCCGACGAGGTGCTGGGATCGCTGCCGTGGCCGCGCGAGGGCCTCTTGTATGCGCGGGTGGATCTGATCCCCGGTGCCGATGGCTCGCCCCGGCTGGTCGAGCTCGAGCTGACCGAGCCGTCGCTGTTTCTGTCCTACTCGCCCGGCGCGCCGCAGCGGCTCGCAGAGCGTGTGATCAAGCGCCTGTAAGAGCTACGTCGATTTCAGCCCCGATCCGCACAGGGGCACGACCACGTTGTCGGACGCGAGCTCTCGTGCGCGAGCCCATCCGTCGCCCGGCGTTGCGACGTCCGCGAGCAGCTCGCGCGCCAGCAGCGCCGCCGCCCAGGTGAGCGCAGCGGTCGGCTCCACGAACAGCCCCCGGCCGGCGAGCTCGGCCTGTGCGGGGGCGACGGCGTCCTCGGCAACCTCGACGATGCACCCCCCGCTCGCGCGCACCGCGGCGAGGATCTGTGCGCCGCGGGGCGGCCGGGGGATCGCGATGCCCTCCGCCACGGTGTCCCTGGCCTCGACCGGTGCGGGCTCGGTCGCGCCGTTCGCCCAAGCCCGGGCGAGCGGCGGGCAGCGTTCGCTCTGCACGGCGATCAACGCGGGCTCGCGGTCGATCAGGCCCGCGGCATGGAGCTCGCGAAAGCCCCGGGCGGCGCCGAGCAGGAGCGTGCCGTTGCCGACTGGGACGATCAACGCCTCGGGGAGTGTGTCGAGCTGCTCCCACAGCTCGAACGCGTACGTCTTGGTGCCCTGCAGGAAGTACGGGTCGTAGATGTGCGAGGCGTACATGGCCCCGGTGGCGGTGACGGCGTCGATGGCCGCCAGGGTCGTGGCCGTGCGGTCGCCGGGCACGAGCCGGACTGCGGCTCCGTACGCGCGGATCTGGCGCTGCTTGCCGGCCGACGTGCGCTCGGGCACGAAGACGGTGCAGGGAAGGCCCGCGCGCGCCGCGTACGCCGCGATCGCGCTGCCCGCGTTGCCGCTCGAGTCGGCTACCAGCGCGCTCGCGCCACGCTGCACCGCCGACGCGACCAACACCACCGCCCCTCGGTCCTTGAACGACAGCGTCGGGAACAGGTAGTCCAGCTTGATGGAGACGCCTGCCAGCTGCTCGCCGGCGACGATCAGGGGCGTCATGCCCTCGCCGAGCGACAGCTTGCCCGCGATGTCCCCGGCCACGGGGATGCAGTCGCGGTAGCGCCACAGCCCCGGATCGCGGGCCGTCGAGGGCGGGAGGTCGCGCAGCGCCGCGGCCGGGACCTCCGGGAGGTCGAGTGGGGCGCCGCAGTCGCATCGCCATCGCGGCGACTCCGCCGGTCGGCCGCAGACCGTGCACTCAAGGCGATCCATGCCGTCACTGCACCACAATGCGCAAATGGCCGCTGGGCGGATCCGGATCGGCGTGGTCGGGTGCGGGCTGATCTCGCAGGTGATGCACCTGCCGTATCTGTCCGAGCTCGGAGATCGTTTCGAGCTGGTCGCGGTGTGCGACATCGCGCCCGAGGTGGCCGGCGGGTGTGCCGAGCGCTATGGCGTCTCGAAGGTGTTCACCCGCTGGGAGGAGCTGATCGCCGAGCCGCTCGATGCCGTGCTCGTCGCGACCTCGGGCGACCACGCGCCGATTGCGATTGCCGCCGCGCGCGCGGGGCGGCACGTAATGGTCGAGAAGCCGATGGCGTTGTGCAGCCGCGACGCTCAGTTGGTGCTCGAGGCCGGGCGCGACGCGGACGTGCGCGTGCTGGTGGGAACGATGAAGCGCTATGACCCGGCGTACGAGCGCCTGGCCGAGCTGCTGCCGGGCGTGGACGACGTGCGCCTGATCCGCGTGACGACGCTCGAGTCTCCGATCCCGCCGTACGTTGCGCACTATCCGCTGATCGAACGCGACGGCAAGGCTGAATACCTGCCGCCCGAGCTAGAGCAGGCAGAGCAGCTGGCGATCGACGCGGCGGTGGGCGATGCCGGCGAGCAGACGCGCTGGTGCTATCGCCGGATCGTGGTGCAGACGCTCGTGCACGAGTTCAACATGCTCGGAGGACTGCTGGGCGAGCCGGACGAGATCCGGTCGGTGTCGCTTACGCCGCGTTGCGTCGGCATCAACATGCGCTTCGGCGAGGCCGAATGCCACCTGTCGTGGGTGTCGCTTCCGGGGATCGCGCGCTACCGCCAGGAGTTGGCGTTCTACGCGCCCGCGCAGCGGCTGACGCTGCAGCTGCCGTCGCCGTTTCTGCGCAGCATGCCGAGCAGGCTGATCGTCGAGGGCGGCGAACTCGGCACCGCGAGCAGCTGGCAGCGCGACGAGGTCGTCTCCTACGACGAGGCGTTCAAGCGTGAGCTCGTCGAGTTCTCCGACTGCATCGCCAGCGGCCGCGAGCCGCGCACGTCGGCAGCCGACGGGCTGCGCGACGTGCGCCTCGCCGAGGCGATCGCTCGCGCGGACGCCTCCGCCGCTATCCCCTGATCGTGACCGCGGTCCGGAACTGGCGCAGAAACGGCACCAGGTGCGCGAAGAACACGTTGTTGGGGAACGCGCCCGCCGGGTCGTTGTGAGCGTAGGTGCTGTGGCGGTTGATCAGGACCAGGTTGCGCTTCGGGATGTGCGACTGCTTGGCGAGCTGCTGCGCGTCGAGCAGCACGCCCTGTCCACCGAGCGCGGCGCCGAACGCGTAGATCTTCAGGCTGTGCGGGAGCCGCCGCCCCATCGTCGAGTGCACGTCGAGGACGGCCTGCGCGGGGTTGGCCAGGCCGTTGTTGACCGCCCGCGTGTCGTCGGTCAGCCGCTGCGGGAAGTACCACTCGGTCCCGTCGACGTTGTTGATCCCGATCCCGGAGAACATCGTCGCGAAACGCTTGATCGGAGTCAGCGCACCGCTGCCGTCCCAGCCGTGCAGACCGTTCTTGGCGGTCGTCGTCACGCCCTTGCCCAGGTGCGCTTGCGCCGCGACCAGGGCGTCGGGCGAGGTGCCGACGTTCAGCGCGAACCCGTACTGGGCGAGGTTCGTGACCGGCACCGGCGGCTTCAGGTTGGACGGCAGCAGCGGGAACTGCTGTCCGAGCGACCGCGAGTTTGGGTCCTGCAGCGCGCCGAGCGATCCGGTCGCATTGAAGAGCCCCGCGAACGGCGCGGCGATGTTGCCGAAGGTCAGCCAGGGAGTCGACTGCTGTTTCAGCCGCGTCAGCGCGGCTGTTGCGTCTGCGGCGGACTGGGCCGGCACGCTGCCGCCGTCGATGTACACCAGACCTGAGAGGTCGTCGGCGCCGGGATGTCCGTTGAAGTTCCCTGTCGCGTACGCGGTGACGACCGAGCCGCCGAGCGAGTGCCCGCCGAGCACCACGTTGCCGCCGAGCTTGCTCGCCGCCTCGATCACCCGGTGCAGATCCTGGACGGCGACGTTCATGCCCCATTGCTTTGCGAACTGCACGGAGGAGTCGGGGATGAAGCGGAAGTGATTCGTGATGCTGTGGTCGCTCAGGTATCCGAGGTAGTAATCGAACACGCGCTGAGGCGACGCCTGGCCGTGCTTGGCGAGGTTCAGCACCGACTGGTCCTCGAGCAGGTTCTCTCGCCGCTCCTCGGACCACACCTGCCATCCGGGGAGCTTCGACACGAGCCACCGCGCGAGCGGCACGAAGTAGGCGCTGCCCGCGGACGTCCCGGGCGCCAGGACGAGAACGTTCTTCGCCTTGGCCGGCCCGATCTTGATGACGCCGACCTTGTTGTACTTCGCGGGCGTCCCCGGCGCGGCGAAGCCCTTCATCCAAGTGACCCTCAGCGCCGCGGCGGTCGCCGGCAGCAGCAACGTGGCTGCGCAGGCAAGCGTGATCGCGGTCAGATTTCGGGTCCTCCTCGAGCGCATCTGCTCCTCCTTGTACTCGACGGCGGCCACCCGTCTCTGGTGAGCCGGACACCATATGTAGCGTCGATCCCGGCTTCAACGACGACATGCTCCCTCCCAGGGTGCCGCCGGTGTGCATGTGCACATGATTAGTGTGTCGCAGGATGCGCGCGCTCATCTCTTCGGCTACGCCGCCACACGTCGAGCTGGCAGACGTCCCGGACCCGCAGCCGCTGCCCCATCAGACGCTTGTGTCGGTGCGGGCGATCAGCCTCAACCGCGGCGAGACGCGGCGGCTGGAGACGCTCGAGCCGGGCACCGTGACCGGCTGGGACCTTTCGGGCCTCGTGGTGCGCGCGGCGGCCGACGGGAGCGGGCCGGCCGAGGGCGCGCGCGTGGTCGGCCTGATGCAGTCCGGTGCGTGGGCGCAGCTCGCGGCTGTCCGCAGCGACTGGCTGGCGGAGCTGCCCGAGGGAGTCTCGTTCGAGCAGGCCGCGGCACTTCCGGTCGCCGCGGTGACGGCGCTGCGCGCGCTCGAGCTCGGCGGCTTCGTGGTCGGCAAGCGCGTGCTCGTGACCGGCGCCAGCGGCGGCGTCGGCCGGTTTGCGATCCAGCTGGCCAAGCTCGCCGGTGCGCACGTGACCGGGATTGCGCGACGGACCGAAGGCCTTCTGGAGCTCGGCGCCGACGAGGTCTACGCCGAGCTCGAGACCGAGGGGCCGGACTTCGACGTCGCGCTTGACGCCGTTGGCGGCCCAGTGCTGGGCGCGGCGCTCCAGCGCGTCGCTCCGCGAGGAATCGTCGTGAGCTTCGCCTCGACCGTCACCGAGCCGGTCTCGTATCCCACGCGGGCGCTGTTCGGGCGCGCGCCCGGGGCACGGCTGTACGGCCTGTACGTATTCTCCGAGATCCAGCACACCGGCACGTGCGGCTCCGACCTGCGCCGGCTGGCGGACCTGATCGACGCAGGCAAGCTCGATCCGCAGATCGCTCTGCAGGCGCCGTGGCAGCAGGCGGGCGAGGCGGTCCAGGCGCTGATGGACCGGCGCGTCAACGGTAAGGCCGTGCTGACAGTCGAGGCCTAAGCGGCCGGACGCGTCTGCGCGGCTGTCGGCTGCTCGGCTACCCAGGCGAGGATCGCGCGCGAATGCGTGAGCACTGTCCCATTGGGCAGCTTCAGCGCCGGGAGCTTGTCGTCGCCGGTGGCGGCGCGCAGTTCGTCACGCGACCCCTTGCGCAGGAACGGGATCGGGTTGCCGTGGGCGGCGATCACCTTCTCGTACTCGATGCCTGACGCCTGCAGAGCCTCCTGGACGCGCCGGCAGGGGTGGATCTTCGGGCCGCCGGTGTCGCCGTGGCAGACGTAGAGCGTCGGGTTGTCGGGCATGCTGGGACCTCCTGCTGATCGCTGACGCCTGTTTAGACGGCGCTACCCGAAGAAACTCATCGAGGACGAGGGGCCGAAAGCCGCTTCGCCGATGAAAAACGCCCACCCGCTTGGATCTGCCCCGAGGTTCGGTACATCCTCATCCCATAGCGAGGCAAATCGCCCGAACCTCGGGCGGTCTGCGACCGCGTGGCACGTTTTTACCCGCCGTGCGGCACGGAATCTGGCGTCCGGTCTATCGCGATGTAGGAGTAATCCCCGCGACCGCCGTCGTTGGCGACCATCCCCGCGCAGCCCTCGCGCATGTCCTCGCAGTCGAACGTCCCACCGCCGGACAGATGGATGTCCAGGCGCGAGTAGTAGTAGAACGAGAACACATTGGGATCGTTGTTGGGGTCGATCGACTTCTCGACGGGGTCGTTGCGCCAGCGCTCGGTCAGCAGGCGCTTGTCGGCGGTCGGGTCGTGCTTGAGGTACTTGTCAAACCAGGCGCTCGTGTACCAGTCGATCATGTCCGGGCCTCGCAGCGACGCGCCGAAGGCCTGGTTGGGGATGAAGCTGAAGTCCAGGTGCGATCCACCGCGGATGATCAGTTCGCCGGTGTCGACGCCCGCCTTGGTGTAGGCCAGCGACTCCTGCTCCTTGGCTCTGGGGTCGGGAAGCGAGGTGTTCGGCGTGGGCGGCAGCCCGTAGTCGGCCGACATGCCGAGCGCGGGCTTGGTGATCGGGACCGTCGTGCGGTCGGCGGGATCGGCCGGGCAGTCGGCCTCGCCGATCGTCTGCGATTTGCCCGATCCGGGCACTGAGCCTGCCTTCGGTCCCGGGCCGCCGAGGTTGTCCCAGGCGACGATCGCCTTGACGCGGTGATCCCACTGTCCGACGTACGAGACGCCGGCGGCGCCGTACGAGTGACCGGCAAGCCCGATCTCCTTCGGGTTCAGCAGCTGCCAGAACGGGTTGTAGCCGGCGTCGAGCCCGGCCGTGACGCGCCGGTCCTGCTTGGGCGCGTGGCTGGTGCCGCTACTGCAGCTTGGAACCGGCTCGTACGGCTGCTGCGGCGTCGATAACAGGAAGTCGATCGCGTCCTCGGTGCCGTCGTAGAACGGGCGCCCGTCGCTCTGCGCGGGAACGCCCTCGCTCTGGTCGGGCGACTCGCCGAACGTGTCGCTCTGGCCCTGACCCTGTGGGTCGAACGTCAGCACCACGTAGCCGTCCTTGGCCAGCGTCTGCGCCGCGTACCAGTAGAGGTTCTCGTCGGCCTGGACCGAGCCGTCGGTGATCACGATCCCCGGCCGCTTCGCGGGGCCGGCGACCGTTGCCCACACGTGCCCGGAGATCGTCGCTCCGTCGCGGGCGGTGAACAGGACAGGGCGCACTAGGCCGTAGCCGTTGGGCCCCCAGTCGTTGAGCCTGATGTCGCCCGCGCAGCCGTTTGACAGGTTCCAGCAGAGATCGTCGGTGAAGAACCGCTCGGGGTCGTTCGTTTCTGCGGAGGTGGCCTGCGCGGTGCTGGTCGCGCTGTCGACTGCGAGCTGCTCCTGGTACTGCGGCGTGTCGTAGATCGTCTGGCGCTGCTGTGTGATCGAGAAGTTCTGCGCCTCCACCGCCGGGTCGAACGTGCTCGGCGGCGTCGCGGCTCCCGGCGAGACCGGCGGCGCAGCGAGCGTTGCCAGCGAAGCGATGATCAAGACAAGCCGTCTCGCTGCCATTGCATGACCTCCCGTAGGCACAGACGCCGACCCTGGATTGACGGCGGGCAAGCATCGTCCACTCCGCCTGAGGCACCCGCAACTGGTAGGCGCACGTCTTCTCGCCGCCACAACTGTGCAAATGCACAGTCCCGGCGGCATACTGCTCCAATGGCGGCGGTCGTCAGCCGAGGAGACGTGGTGCGCCGGATCATCGAGCGCACCGACATGGAGCAGTTCGCCGAGCGCGTGCTCGACAGCTTCTGGGAGACCGAAGAGTTCCAGCGGTTCCAGCCTTCGCGCGACCGGGTCCGCGACTGGGTGCGCTGGAATCTGGATCTGGTGAACCGCTGGCTGATCGAGGGCCGGCCGCCCACCGAGTCCGAGCTCGAGACGTTTCGCGCCCATGCGCGTGACCGCGCCGCCGAGGGGATCCCCGCCGACGTCATCCCCGCGAACTTTCGCCGCGCCGCGCGGTTTGCGTGGGGCGCATTGCTGGACGCCGCCACCGATGCAGAGCGTCCCGCGCTGCTCGACAGCGCGGATCTCCTGTTCGAATACGTCGACCGCGTGTCGCGGATCTACTTCGAGGAGTCCGCCGCGGCTGCGGCGTCGGCGGCGCAGCGAGGCGAGGAGAGCGCCGCCAGGGCGCTGCTGGCGCGGATCGACGCCGACCAGGCGCCGCTTCCCGAGGACCACCAGCTCGCCGACCGGATCGGCTTCGACCTCAATCGAGCCTCCCGTGCATTCGTGATCGCGGCGCCGCGGCGTTCGGCCGAGTACCACCTCGAGCTCGCCGGACAGCTTCGCCGTCGGCGGGCGCTCGCGGTTTCGGAAGGCAGGCGCGTCGTCGGGCTGGCGATGGGCCGGTTGCCCTGGCGCGAGCTCGAGCTGGACCGCAGCGCGGTGCTCGCCCAGGCCGGCGCGGCAATCCGCGGCGAGCGAGGCCGGAACGTGGCCGAGCTGCGGATTGCGGTCGACGTCGCGGTCGGGCGCGGCCACAGAGGTGAGATCCGGCCCGAGGATTTCTTTGCGGAGGTGCTGTTGCGGCGCTCGCCGCGGATCGCGGGCCAGATCAAGGCGCGCGTCTACGGTCCGCTCGACGAAGAGCTCGCGCGGACGTTGGACCTGCTCGTGCAGAACAGCTTTGAGCGCGGCTCCACGGCCGCCGCGCTGCCCGTGCACCGCAACACCCTGCGCGACCGGATCCACCGGATCTCGGAGATAACCGGCGTCGATCTCAACTGCGCGCAGGGCCGGGGCCTGGCCTGGCTGGCGTGGTTGGAGCGGCGAGACTCGAGCGCGGAGTCGCTCAGCGGCTGACTCGGTGGCGAGGCTTGGCCAGATGGCATCCACGCACCGCGTGGCCGTAGGAGGTCAGCTTCCAGTTCCCCTGTTCGTTGGACAGCGTCACCTTCCTGATTGCTCTCGCGACCGTGGTTCCGCTCACGTCGGCGCTTGCCGTGTCGCCGGTCACGTTTAGCTGGATGCTCGCGTAGAGCAGCTGCGTCTGATCGCGCGTGAGCTTGATCACGTTGTCGGGCAGGCACCGAGCGAACACGGTTCCGCATGTGATGCGGGGCCTCACCGACCTCAGCGGCGCTTCGCGCGTGCGCTTGTCGAGCAGCGCGCAGGCGCCGGAGAAGTTCCCCGCGCCGAGGTCGTTGAGGTAGTTCTGCACGACGTCGACAGGAGGCGTCGTCGACGACTCGCCGCATCCGACGACACACAAAGCCAGCGCGAGCGCTGCTCCCGCGCGAATCCCAGCCGAAACCGTTGTCCTCCTCAACGCGTTTGCCCGTCTCCTCAGTCGGCCGATCGATCGTAGCCGTCGGCCATGTTGCGGATTGATTAGGGCGGTCGCTCAGGAGGGCCTCGGGGTGGCATCCGGCCACGCGTAGGGCTAGATTTCGCCTCCTGGGAACTCGAACCTCTCGAGGAGGAGGATCTGTGAAGAGACACACAAGAGCGGCCGCCGCCTTGTTACTGGGGGCTGCAACGGCGCTCGTACTCGTAGCGTGCGGAGGATCAAGCTCGACGAGCTCGCCGAGCAGCAACAATTCTTCTACTACGGCGAGCTCTGGCGGCAAGCAGGGCGGGACGGTCACGATCGTGTCGGGAACGCCGCCCCTGTCGGCCGACCAGGGACTCGACTTCACGACTCAGGGCAACGAGCTCGAGTCGGTCGTCAACCTCCCGCTGCTGACATTCGTGCGCGGCGTACAGGGAACCGCCGGAAGCAAGATCATCCCCGGGCTTGCGAAGGCACTGCCGACCGTCTCGAGCGACAAGAAGACCTACACGTTCGTGATGCGCTCGAACCTGAAGTACTCGGACGGGACGCCGATCAAGGCCTCAGACGTCAAGTACGCGATGCAGCGCGACATCAAGATCCCGTGGCAGGCCGCGTCGTTCATCAGCGCCTACGTCAAGGGCGGGGACGCGTTTGCCAAGGGCAAAGCGAAGGACATCTCCGGGATCCAGACCGACGACGCGACCGGCACGATCAAGATCACCCTGGTCGCCCCGTTCTCGCCGATCGTCGACATCATGGCGCTCCCGGGCACGGCGCCGGTGCCACCGAACACGCCGATGAAGAACCTGGCGGCGACGGGCACGATCGGTGCCGGGCAGTACAAGTGGGGCGCGATCACTCCGGGGCACACCTACACCCTGGTGCGCAACCCCAACTTCAGCATTCCGGGTCTGCCTCGCGGGTACGCGGACAAGATCGTTTACAGCGTCAACTCCAACGTGACCGCGAACGCCGAGCAGGTGCTTAACAACCAGGCTGACGTGTTCGACCCGGGCGACACGCTGCCGGCGTCGATCCTCCAGCAGGTCAAGACGCAGGCCGCCGATCGGTTCCAGGCGATCCCGCTGAACTCGAGTTGGTACTTCTTCTTCAATGTCGTGAAGAAGCCGTTCAACAACATCTACGCGCGGCAGGCTGTCTTGGCCGCGATGGACTCGCGAGCGCTTTCCAGGCTCGACAGCGGGTTCATGTCGCCGGACTGCCACCTGATCCCGTACGGGATCATCGGGCACAACACGCCGGCGAACTGCCCGTTCCACAACCCCACCGGCCCGCCGAACATGGCGCTCGCCCAGCAGTTGATGGCGAAGTCGGGCATGAAGGGCCAGGCAGTGACGGTCTGGGGAGAAGAGCGCAGCCCGCGTAAGCAGTACCTGGACTACTTCACGTCGGTCCTGAACTCGCTCGGGTTCAAGGCCACCGAGAAGGTCGTCAACTCGGGCGTGTACTTCACAACGATCGGGGACCCGAACACGAAGCCGCAGGTCGGCTTCGGCGACTGGAACCAGGACTTCCCACACCCGTGGGACTTCATGCAGCTGTTCGCCGGCAACGCCGGCTCGTCGCTGAACTACGGCTACGTGAACGATGCGCACTACAACTCGACGCTGGCCAAGCT
This sequence comes from Solirubrobacteraceae bacterium, assembly GCA_035693425.1. Taxonomy (GTDB): domain Bacteria; phylum Actinomycetota; class Thermoleophilia; order Solirubrobacterales; family Solirubrobacteraceae; genus Palsa-465. The sequence goes on along the minus strand of DASSGR010000259.1, from coordinate 19,687 downwards.
CTACCAGGTCTTGCCTGAGACCGTGGCGAGCCAGTGGCAAGCGCTCGACCAGTACGCGGTGCAGCATGCGTACTACGCGGTCTACGGCCACGAGAGCAAGCCGAAGTTCATGTCGAACAAGATCAACTTCCAGAAGGCAACGATGTCTGTGGAGTATCTGATCGACGTGACGAGCCTGCAGCTCAAGTAGCAGCGTTGTCTGGGAGGGCGCCGGTCCGGCGCCCTCCCGTCGCGCTGACCGCAACTCGGCGGTAAGCTCCAGCCCGAGGAGAGATGGCAATCGAACACACCCATCAGGGGGCCGCGGCGCTCGGTGAGGGCGCTGGCGTCGTGACAGGGGAGCTCGGCGGCGATGCGTGGAGCGAAGGCAAGCACGCTCCGGCGATCGGCCCGTGGAAGCTGGCGTTTCGCAGGCTGCGGCGCAACAAGGTGGCGCTGGCGTTTCTGGCGCTGTTCTTGGTGCTCGTCGCGATGTGCCTGCTGGCGCCGGTCTATTCCAAGCACATCGCGCACATCGGGCCGAACGCCAACAACATCACCGGCACGGTCAAGGTGGGCGGCAAGGAGAAGGACATCGTGTCTCCCGACGGAGTGCCGATCGGGCCGACGTTCTCGAGCCGCTACTTCTTCGGCGCCGACACCAATGGCCGTGACCTGGCCGTGCGACTGCTTTACGGCGGACGCACGTCGCTTTTGATCGGAGGTCTAGCGACCCTGATCATCATCGTCTTCGGCACGCTGATCGGCCTGCTCTGCGGGTACTTCAGAGGGCCGATAGACGCGGTGCTGCGGCCACTGATGGAGCTGATCTGGTCGTTCCCGCCCGTGATCCTCGGCGTCGCGGTCGGCACCGCGCTCGCGCTCGGCGGGATCGGTCCAATCAAGGGCAACTCGCTGTTCATCCCCGCGTTGATCATCGGCGTGATCTACATCCCGTACCTGGGCAAGCCGATCCGCGGAGAGGTTCTGCGAGTGCGCGAGCAGGACTTCGTCGATGCCGCCAAGGTCCAGGGCATGAGCCCGCTGCGGATCATGTTCTCCGAGGTGCTGCCGAACGTCGCCTCGACGATCATCGTGTTCGTGCCGATGATGCTCGCCTACGCGATCCTGCTCGAGGCCTACCTGTCGTTCCTGGGAGCAGGTGTGCAGCCGCCCAACGCGTCCTGGGGCAGCCTGATCTCCGACGGGATCTCGTACATCCAAACGGTGCCCAGCTACGCGCTGATCCCCGGCGCGATGCTCGTGCTGACGGTGCTCAGCATCAACGTTGTCGGTGACGGCATCCGCGACGCGCTCGACCCCCGGGCGCAGGTGCGGATCAAGGTCTGATGTCGCGCTTCATCGTTCGCCGAACGCTCTCTGCCATCGCGCTGCTGTTCGCGACGTCCGTGGTCGTGTTCGGGATCTTCGAGATCATCCCGAGCTACAACCCGGCGCGGGCGATCGCCGGGCGTAACGCCACCCCGACGACCGTGCAGGAGGTCAGCAAGAAGTTCGGCTTCGACAAGCCGTTCTACGTCCAGTACGTCAACACGATGAAGCTGATCTTCACCGGCCAGGTGATCGACTACCAGGACGACCTCAACGTCGTCGATCAGTTCAAGCAGAAGTTCCCGGTGACGCTGTCGCTCGTGGTTCCGGCCGGAATCCTGTGGCTCACCGTGTCGATCCTGCTTGGCTCGATCAGCGCCTTACGCGTGGGCAAGTTCTCCGACCGCGCCTTGATGGTCGCGGCGATCCTTGGCGTGTCGATACCCGTCTTTCTGTTAGGGGCGCTGCTGCTGTATCTGTTCGCCTTCAAGCTGTCGTGGTTCCCGAACACGGGCTACACGAAGTTCGGCGACAACCCGTGGCAATGGGTCTATCACCTGATCCTGCCCTGGATCTCGATCGCCGTGCTGTCGATCGGCTTCTACTCCCGGGTCCTGCGGTCAAACCTCCTCGACATGGTCAACCAGGACTTCGTCCGGACCGCGAAGGCCAAGGGCCTCCCGCGTCAAGCCGTGTTCAGGCACCACGTGCTCCGAAACTCGCTGATGCCGATCATCACGATGTTCGGGCTGGACTTCGCGACCCTGTTGGGAGGCGCCGCGCTCGTCACCGAGACGATCTACAACCTCCCGGGCATCGGCCAGTACGAGGCGCAGGCAATCGGCAACCTCGACGTCCCGCCGATCCTCGTTGGCTCCATGTTCACGGCCTTCTTCGTCGTGTTGTTCGGAGCCTTCTCCGACGTCCTCTACGCGCTTCTGGATCCGCGCATCCGGCTCACCGGCTGATGGCTGAACGCCTCCTCGACGTCGACGACCTGCACGTCACGTTCGTGACCGAGGACGGCCTCGTGCGCGCGGTCGACGGGGTGTCTTTCACGCTCGATCGAGGAGAGGTGGTCGCGATCGTCGGGGAGTCGGGGTCGGGGAAGTCGGTGACGGCGATGACGCTCATGGGGCTGACGCGGTCTCCGAATGCCCGTTTTGAGGGCTCCGCGAAGCTCCGCGATCAGGAGCTCGTCACGGCGACCGAGGAGCAGCTTGAGAAGATCCGCGGCAAGGAGATCGCGATGATCTTCCAGGACCCGATCTCCTCGCTAAGCCCGGTTCAACGGGTCGGCGACCAGATCGTCGAGCAAATCCGAGCCCACGAGAAGATCTCCAAGGCCGCCGCGCTGGACCGCACGGTCGAACTCATGGAGCGAGTGGGGATCCCGCGGGCGCGCGACCGGGCGCGCGCCTATCCGCACGAGTTCTCGGGAGGGATGCGCCAGCGCGTCATGATCGCGATGGCGCTCTCGCTCTCACCCAGCGTGCTGATCGCCGACGAGCCCACGACGGCGCTCGACGTGACGATCCAGGCGCAGATCTTGCGCGAGATCAGCCAGCTGAGCGACGAGAGCGACAGCGGCATCATCTTCGTCACCCACGATCTCGGGGTGGTCGCCGACATCGCAGATCGAGTGATCGTCATGTACGCCGGGCGCGTCGTCGAGCAGGGCACGCTGGACCAGATCTTCTACGACCCGCAGCACCCTTACACGTGGGGCCTGCTGGGGTCGATCACGCGCGTCGATCGTGAACCCCCTCACCGTCTCCCCGCGATTCCCGGCCAGCCGCCGTCGCTGCTCAACGCGCCACAGGGCTGTCATTTCCGCCCTCGCTGCCCGCATGCGTTCGAACGGTGCTTAGAGGTGCCCCCGCTTGAGTCACGGGTCGGCGACGCTCCCGAGCATCTGGATCGGTGCTGGCTCGAGGTTTCCGACAAGCGCGCCCGGCGAGAAGTTGAGGGGCGCATCGGACTGGCCGATCCGTCGGTGGCGGCGTGAGCGCGGACGCGGCGGTGCAGGAGCCGACGCCGGCCGATGGGCAGCAGCCGCTGATCGATGTTGAGCACGTAGAGCTTCACTTTCCGATCAAGCAGGGTGTGCTGATCGATCGCACCGTCGGGGTCGTGCACGCCGTCGACGACGTCTCGCTCACGCTGCAGGAAGGAGAGACCCTGGGGGTGGTCGGGGAATCGGGCTGCGGCAAGAGCACGCTGGCTCGTTGCATCGTGCGGCTGCTGGAGCCCACTTCGGGCACGCTGCGCTTCCGCGGCCAGGACATCACGCATCTCGGCCGCAGGGGGCTGGACCCGGTGCGCCGCGAGGTCCAGCTCGTTTTCCAGGATCCCGTTTCGTCGCTGAACCCGCGCAAGCGCGTCGGGCAGATCATCGGAACGCCGCTGCGGCTTCATGGCATGGACCGCAACAAGGTGCAGGCTCGCGTAGAGGAGCTGCTCGATCGGGTGGGCCTGAATCCCGAGCACGTCAATCGCTTCCCGCACGAGTTCTCCGGCGGCCAGCGGCAGCGCATCGGAGTAGCCCGGGCGCTCGCCGTGAACCCGCGCCTGATCGTGCTGGACGAGCCGGTCTCGGCACTCGACGTCTCGATCCAGGCGCAGGTCGTCAACCTGCTCGACGACCTGCAGGACGAGCTCGGCCTGTCGTACGTGTTCATCGCCCACGATCTGTCGGTCGTTCGGCACGTCTCGGACCGGATCGCGGTCATGTACCTCGGCAAGGTGATGGAGCTGTCCCCCGCGAAGGAGCTTTACAGCAAGCCGATTCATCCCTACACCCAGGCGCTGCTTTCGGCGCTCCCGATCCCGGATCCGAACGAGAACAGGGCACGCCAGCGAGACGTGATCGGCGGCGAGCCGCCGAATCCGATCAACCCGCCGTCCGGATGCCGTTTTCACACACGTTGCCCGCATGCGACCGACGTCTGCTCGCGGCTGGAGCCGCCGCTGGCCGAGTACGCCAACGGCCACGTGGCGGCCTGTCATCACCCGCAGAACGTGAGCGAGGCGGAGATCGCGAGCGCCACGCGCTCCTCGCTGAGCCCGCTGGCCGCTGGTGACGAGATGCCGGGTAGCAAGGGCAATGGCGCTGTCGGAGCCGGGGAGGGGTAGGCGGTCGGCCGCTCCGCGATCGTCCTGCTGCTGCTGTGCTGCGCGTTGGCGGCGGGCTGTGGTGGTGGCAACAGCGCCGGCACGTCGTCCGCCGCCGAAGCAAAGCCGGCGTCAATCCCCGGACGGGTCTGTGGACAGGCGCGTAGCACGGCAGCGAGCGTTCTGGCGGCGCCGGTCAGCGTTCGGATCGCAGACCCCGATCCCACCAACGTGGAATGCGTGCTGCGCGGCGCCGGGCTGCGCATCGACCTCGTAGCCGAGCAATCGCCGCAGGCCTACACCCAGTTCAACACAACCGAGTCCCACCAGGAGCAGGTGTACGGTCCCGCCGCCCCAGGCGTGCACAATCCGGGGGAGATCCCCCAGGACGCCTCGAAGGGGCAGATGATCGCCGGCTGGATCCCGGCCGAGAACCAGCTGTTCGCCACCAACGCATCGCCCACCACCGGCGGCAGCTACATGACCGTGACCGTGACGCGCGGCGCCAAGGGTGATGCGGAGCGCCGCAAGCTGGCGCGGGCCGTGGCGCTGGCGACGCTGGCGGTGGCCCCGCGGGGCCCCAACCCCGGAGCGTCATGATGCCCGAGCCGACCGAGGATTCGCTCGCGGTCCTGTTGCTTCCCAGCAAGCTCGAGGACTTCGAGCTCGAGGCGCACGCGCGCGGCCTGCTTTCGATTCCGCGCGTGATCGCGCTGGAGCCGTCGCGCTTTCGCACGCCGCGACTTCTGCGTAATGCCGTCGGCATGCGACAGGCCCGACGGCTGCCGTTTCCGGGCCGTCCGCGGATGATCGTGCTCTACCACCCGGCCCAGTACCCGCTCGCGCGCGCACTGCTTTCGCACGACGAGGAGCTCGAGCTGTGGTACGTGCCGCCCGACGAAGCAAGCATGGCTGACTCAGCCGAGCTGCGCGATCTCGACGACCTGGCCCGCGCGCACGCCACCCAGATCGTGCTGGTGCGTGACGGCACAGAGGTCCCGGACGCGGACCTTCGCGAGCGAATGCGGGAGCTGGACGTGATCAACGCGCGTGCGTTCGTCCCGGTTGCGCGATCGCGGAAAGCGTCGTCCCGAAGGCGCTAAGGGGTAAGGGGTCAGGCCTTCCCGGCTAAGGCATGTAAGCCCCAGGTTGACTGCGTTCTGCCGATGTGCGGAGGCTCGTCGCAGTCCATTCTGAGATCACGTTGCAATCGATCGAAGGGAACCTGGAATGCAACCTCAGTTTGCCGATCTCACGGCAGCCGCGCGCATCGACGACCTCCGCCGCTCTGCCGAGGAGTTTCGTCGCGCCTCGCATGGCGAGCGGCCGCGCCGCCGGACGCTCCGGCGATACTTCACTCATGCACGCACGACTGTCGAGCACTCACTTCGTCGGCCGCGTCGGGGAGCTGTCGGAGCTTGAGGCGAGTCTGCGAGAAGCCTCCGACCGTCGCCCGACGCTCGTGTTGCTCGGCGGCGAGTCGGGTGTGGGCAAGACCCGCCTGGTAAGGGAGTTCGAGCAGCGCCACACCGACGACGCCATCGTGTTGCGGGGCGAGGCGGTCGAGCAGGGCGATGCCGAGCTTCCTTACGCGCCGCTGCTGGGAGCGCTGAGGCCGCTGGTACGGGCCTGTCATCCAGCGCTCGAGCAGCTCGGCCGCAGCAGCCGATCGCAGCTCGCGGCGCTCGTGCCGGGCCTCGACGATCAGGCGGCGCCCGCTTCCGACCAGCTCGAGCCCGCCGGCCAGCTTCGCCTGTTCGAAGCGGTACTCGAGCTGCTGGACCTGCTCGGCGAATTTCAGCCGGTCGTGCTGATTCTCGAGGACATGCATTGGGCCGACCGCTCGACTCGCACGTTTGCCGCATTCCTGGCTCGCAGTCTGCGTGAGGAGCGCGTGCTCATGTTGTTGACCTACCGCAGCGACGAGCTTCACCGCCGTCACGTGCTGCGCCCACTGCTGGCCGAGCTCGATCGCCTCGAGCGCGCCCGGCGCATCGCGCTGTCGCCGTTCGATCGCGCCGAGCTGACCGAGGCGCTCGCCGACATCCTCGGCGACACCCCCAACCCGGATCTCGTCGAGCGCGTGTTCAAGCGCAGCGAGGGCAACCCGCTGTACACCGAGGAGCTGTTGGCCGCCGGCCTTGACGGTCGCGGCGCCACCCCTCAGAGCCTGCGCGACGCGTTCATGTTGCGGATCGAGCGACTGTCGGACGCGGCCCAGCGGGCAGCGCGCGTCATCGCGGTCGGGCGCGCTCTGGACGAGCCGATGATCGGCGAGGCCACCGGCATCGAACACGGAGCGCTGCACGGCGCGCTGCGCGAAGCCGTCGCCGAGCAGGTGCTCGAGGCCCACGAAGACGGCCGACTTGGATTTCGCCACGCGCTGCTGCGCGAGGCGCTGTACGACGACCTTCTGCCCGGCGAGCGAGTTGAGCTCCACCTCGCGCTTGCCCATCTTTACGAGCAACAAGTCAACGGCTCCGACGAGTGGGGGGTGGAGCGGGCGACCACGATCGCCAACCACTACGCCGCCGGAGGCGACCAGCCCGCGGCGCTGCGCGCCACCGTCCGGGCCGCGCTTGCGGCCCGCGACGTGCACGCCTACGGCGAGGCCGCAGATCTCGCCGAGCGTGCGCTGGAGCTGTGGCCGCGCGTCTCCGATCCCGAGTCGCTGGTCCCGCTGGACCACGTCGCGCTGCTGTCGCTCGCCGCTGCCGCGCACGCGATCGCGGGCGACCGGTCCCGTGCCGAGGTTCTGCTTCAGAGCGGCTTGCGGGAGCTCCCCGACGACGGCGATCCACGGCGGCGCTCAGCGCTGCTGGCTCGCCTGTCGCGCATCCAATGGACGCTCAATCGCGGCGTCGAGGGCGTCGAGACCGCACAGAAGGCGCTGGCGCTGCTCCCCGCAGGCGAGGAGAGCCGCGATCGGGCACTGCTGCTGGCCTGGCTGGCCCGCACCCGGTTTCTGCGCGGGCGTTTTCGCGACGCGATCGAGGACGGCGAGAAGGCGCTGGCGTCGGCCATCGCGGCGGGCGACTCGCGCGCCGAGGGAGAGGTGCTGCTCACGACCGGGATGGCCGAGATTGCGCTGGGACGCGTCGACGAGGGCGTGGCGCGGATCAAGCGAACGATCGAGATCAGCCGGAGCAACGATGACATCGACGGCCTGACCTACGCCTACGCGAACCTCGCCGACATGCTCAACCTGGCCGGCCGGAACCGTGAGGCGCTGGAGATTGCGCACGAGGGCGCGCGGGCGACGCCAGGCCGGATGACCCGAAACCACGACTGGATCCGCCTGACGATCTCCGAGCTGGCGTTCGATTCCGGCGATTGGAACCTCGCGCGGGCGCAGCTCAGCCCGTCACGCTCGCAGATGCTCGGCACGCTGCTGATCTTCCGCCAGATCCGCGAGGCGGAGCTGGCGCTGGGCGAGGGTGACGAGGAATCAGCTGCCGCCTGTCTGGCGGAGATCGAGCCGCTCGTCGCGACATCGTCCGAGCCGCAGTGGATCGGCGTCGTCGGCGCGCTGCTGGGCGAGCTGCGGCGTCGCCAGCGCGATCTGCCCGCCGCGCGAGCCGCGGTGGCGCATGCGCTAGACCGCCTCGAGGTGTGCACCGACGACGTGATGCGGATCGCACGCGTGAGCGCGATCGGGACCCGCGTCGAGGCCGACATCGCCCAGCGCGCACGTGACCTGCGCGAGCGAGCCGACGAGCGCGACGCGATCGCCCGCGCGCGCATCCACGCGCAGCGCCTCCGTGGCGCCGCCCAGGACGGCGGACCGGTGGAGCGGGCCTGGAGCGCCGTAGGCGCAGCCGAGCTGGCGCGGGCTCGCGGGCGCAACGACCCCAAACTGTGGGGCAAGGCGGCGCGGGAGTGGGAACGGCTGGAACGGCCCTACGGCGTCGCGGTGATGCTGTTCAACCAGGTTGAGGCGTTCGTCGAGGCGGGCGATCGAGCGGCCGCGGCCGAGCCTGCGCGCGAGGCGCTGGAGATCTCCAAGCGGCTGGGCTCGAGGTGGCTGTCGGACGAGATCACCGCCCTGGCGGAGCGCGCCCGGCTGGCACTAGGCGAGGCGCCGAGCGCCGCTGACAGTAATGGCGGGCCGCAGGACGACGGCGAGGATCCGTTCGGGCTGACCGACCGAGAGCGTCAGGTGCTCGGCCTGATCGCCGAGGGCGCCACGAACCGGCAGATCGGCGCGGCGCTGTTCATGGCCGAGAAGACGGCCAGCGTGCACGTCTCTCGGATCCTGCGCAAGCTAGGCGTGAGCAGTCGGACCCAGGCCGCGGCCGTTGCGCACCGACTGCACCTCGCGCCCTGACGCAACGTCGGGGGCCCGCTCCCAGGCGGGCGGCGTCAGCGAGATCTCGAGGTCTGACGGCGAGCTGAACTCGCTGCGGAACGCCTCCACGACGTGCGGGTCGAATTGGGTTCCCGCGCCTCGCTCGAGCTCTCGCAAGGCCTCCGGGACGTCGCGCGCCACGCGGTGTGGGCGCGCCGTGGTCATGTCGGCAAACGCGCTGCACACGAACACGATCCTGGACGCGAGCGGGATCGCGTCGCCGGCAAGCCCATCCGGGTAGCCGGAGCCGTCCCAGCGCTCGTGGCTCGCGCGCACCAGACGCGCCACGTGCTCCATCTCGAAGTTGGTGGCGAGCAGGCGCTCGCCGATCGTCGTGTGCAAGCGGATGAACTCCCATTCGTGGCCGGGCAGCCCGCCGGAGCGCGTGAGCACGGCCCTCGGGATCGCGATGTTGCCGACGTCGCGCAGGTGGCCGACCGTCTCGAGGTCGTGCAGATCGTCGCCAGAGATTCCCAGCCGCCGCCCGATCTTCGCCGCAAGCGCGGCGACGTCGTAGCCGGGCGCCACCAGCCGCCAGGCGTCGATCGTCTCCTCGATCGGCCGCAGGTCGGCGTCGTCGCGTGCGGCATGGCGCCGGCCATGGGCGCGCCGTGTGGCGAGCTCAATCGCCTCTTGGGGCGAATGCGCCTCGCTGCCGAGTATCGCCTCTCCGGCGGTGCAGGTGATCGTGAACCCCTCGCCGATCTCGGTCAGCGCCTGGGCCGCAACCGTTCGAAGCTCGGCGGCCAGTGAATCGCTCCCCATCACCAGCACCGCGAACGCGGCGCCGCGCAGGCGGTAGGCGGCGGCGCGGTCCTCGAGTCCGTCGCGAAGCTTTCGGCCCAGCCACGCGAGCATCGCGTCGCCGGAGGACTCCCCGTAGGAGTCGTTGTAGCTCTTCAGTCCGTCCAGCACGAACGCGTACAGGGCCACACGCGAGTCGCGAAGCGGCCGGGCGAGGGCGGCTTCGAGGTCATCCTCGAGCTTGTGCACGCCGTTGAGCCCCGTGACCGGGTCCACGGGTGCCTCGCGCGAGGGCGACAGCACGCCCGCGGAGGAGGCGACGATCCCGATCGCGCTGAGCGTGGCGACGCCGCCGAGCAGGCCGCCCACGAGCAGCGCTCCGATCCATGCGCCGAGGCCCTCGAACGCGCCGATCGCGATCGTGGCAGCGCCGACCAGCGTCACGAGAGTCGCGACGGAGGCCCGATGAAGGCGCCGAGAAGGTCCCATTTCTTTTTACGTCGGCTCGTGGGGCGGATTCCTTGAGCGGGTTTTAGTAGGTGTTTAGGCTCCCGGTTCGATGCGGATGCCCGCGGAATGGGAACCCCACGAGCGCACCCTGATGGGGTGGCCATGCCGGCGCGCGTTGTGGGGTGGACTGCTCGAGCAGGCGCGGGCGGATTACGCCGCCGTCGCCAACGCGATTGCTCGGTTCGAGCCGGTCACGATGATCGCTGCCGATCAAGAGGACGTTAAGCTGGCGCGGGCCGCCTGCGACGGCGGGGTGGAGGTCGTCGAGCTGCCGCTCGATGACTCCTGGCTGCGCGACTCTGGTCCGATCTACGTCTACGACTCGGACGGGGCGCGGGTTGCGGTTCATTTCCGCTTCAACTCGTGGGGCGAGAAGTTCGTGCCGTTCGATCGCGATGCGGAGATCGGCGGGCGCATCGCCACGGCGCTCGGTGATCAGGTGCGGTCGGCGCCGATCGTGCTCGAGGGCGGCTCGATCCTCGGCGACGGCGCCGGGACCTTGCTGGTGACCGAGCAGTGCCTGCTGCATCCCAACCGCAACCCGAGCCTGTCGCGCTCCGAGATCGAGCATGCCCTGCGCGAGTCGCTCGGCGTGCGGTCGATCGTGTGGCTGGGGATGGGGTTGGTGGAGGATCGCGACACCGACGGGCACGTCGACCTAATCGCCGCCTTCACGCGCCCTGGGCAGGTGCTGCTGCAGACCGTCGCTTCCGACAATCCGAACTACGACAACTGCCAGGAGAACCGCCGGCGGCTGCTGGAGGCCGGGATCGATGTGGTCGACGTTCCTTTCCTGCCGTATGTCGAGGTGGGCGCTGAGACTGTCGCGGTGGGCTATTTGAACCTCTACGTGTGCAACGGCGGCGTGATCGTGCCGGTCTGCGGGGACGACAGCGAGCCCGAGGCGCTCGACTTGATCGGCGCGGCGTTCCCGGGGCGCGAGGTCGTTCCGGTGCCGGGCGCCGTGTTGGCGTACGGTGGTGGGGGGCCGCACTGCATCACCCAGCAGGTGCCGGTGAGGGCTTCGATGAGATGACCAACAGAGCCAAAGTCCTGATGGCCGGGCCGCCGCCCCCGTCGCCCGCGCGAACGCGACCGCCGTCGCGACCGCCGCTGCGGCTCGGATTGGTCCAGGAGCGCTGGCACCCGGACCCCGACGAGCACCAGGCGGCGCTCGCCGATGGGATCCGCGCTGCGGCGGAGGTGGGCGCGCGGATCGTGTGCCTGCAGGAGCTCACCTTGTCGCCCTACTTCGCGATCACGCCCGACGGTCCCGCGGCGGCGGGTGCGCGGCCGGAGGATCTCGAGAACGGGGCTACGTTCCGATTCGCCGCTTCGTCGGCGTCGGAGACGGGCGTCTACGTGCACGCGTCGCTGTACGAGCGGGCCGACGGCCCCGACGGGCTGGGCTTCAACACCGCGATCGTCGTCGCGCCCGACGGCACGCTGGTGTCGCGCACGCGGAAGCTGCACATCCCCGTTACCGCGGGCTACTACGAGGACCACTACTTCCGCCCCGGTCCCGCGGACGGCGACCCGTTCCCGCTGATCGAGCTCCCGAGCACCGAGAGCGCCGCGCGCCTGGGCTGCCCGACTTGCTGGGACCAGTGGTTCCCGGAGCTCGCGCGCGCCTATTCGCTGGCGGGCGCCGAGGTCCTGATCTACCCCACGGCGATCGGCTCTGAGCCCGACCATCCCGAGTTCGACACGCAGCCGCTGTGGCAGCAGGTGATCGTCGGCAACGGCGTCGCCAACGGCACGTTCATGGTGGCTGTGAATCGGATCGGCGTTGAGGGTCCGTTGACGTTCTATGGATCGAGCTTCATCTCCGATCCCTACGGGCGGGTGCTCGTGCAGGCGCCCCGCGACGAGCCCGCGGTGCTCGTCGCGGATCTCGACCTCGAGCAGCGCCAGGACTGGCTGGAGCTGTTCCCGTTCTTGACCACGCGGCGGCCGGATGCGTACGGCAGCCTGACCGGTTAGCGGGCGCCTCACGAACCCGGCGGCTGGGTCGTTTTCGTCAACGATGCCCCTGCAGAACCGCGTCACGCCGCTAGGTGAGCTGATCGCCACGCCCGAGCGCGGCCTGGTGTACGCCAACCGCGGCTGCCTGCACGACGCCGAGGGCAACATCCGGCGCAGCTACGCCGTCAAGCGGTGGATCGCGTGCCAGCTCGAGTTCCGCGGCTGGCAAAGACCCGCGCTGCTGATGCCGGGGCGCTTCACCGAGCTGTTCTTCCTTGACGAGGCGACCGCGCTGGCAGCCGGTCATCGGCCGTGTGCGCTGTGCCGGCGCGCGGACTACGAGCACCTGAGGGCTACCTGGTCTGAGCCGGGCTCCGGCGCCGACGCGATCGACGACCGGCTCCACGCAGAGCGACTCGACTCCCGCACGCGCGGTCGCCGGCTGCACGAGGCCGTGTTCGGCGAGATCCCCGACGGTGCGTTCGTCATGCGCGACGACAAGCCGTGGCTGGTGCTCGGCAACGAACTGCTCGCCTGGTCCCCCGGCGGCTACAGTACGCGTTCGCCGCGGCCTGCGCGAGGCACGGCAACGGTGATCACGCCACCGTCGCTGGTGGCGCTGCTCCGGACCGAGCGGACTCCGCTCGTCCCGCTGCTGCACCCGTCGGCACTCTAAGGTGTCCGGACATGGCGAAGGTCTTCGACGGCATCGACGAGCGGCTCGAGCGCTGGATCGCAGCCCAGCAGATGTTCTTCGTTGCAACCGCGCCGCTGTCCTCCGACGGCCACGTCAACGTCTCGCCGAAGGGTCCGATCGAGACGCTGCGGGTGCTGGGCCCCCACACCGTTGCGTATCTGGACATGATCGGCAGTGGCGCCGAGACGATCGCCCACGTGCGCGAGAACGGCCGCATCGTCGTGATGCTCTGCGCGTTCGGCGGCCCGCCTCGCATTGTGCGCCTACACGGCCAGGGGGAGGTCGTGACCGCGTCCGAGCCGCAGTTCGAGGAGCTCACCCAGCGCTATGGGTTCGAGCTGCCGGACGTTCCTGAGGCCCGCCGCGCGATCGTGGTGCTGGCCGTAGACCGCGTCGGCGACTCGTGCGGATACGGAGTGCCGCTGATGGCGTATGACGGCCTACGTCCCCACTCGGGCGCATGGGCCGCCAAGAAGGTCCGCGTCGGCGGTCCCGAGGCGCTGCTGGACTACCAGCGAGAGAAGAACGCGCACAGCGTCGACGGGCTCCCGGCGGTCGAGCTCCCCGACCCGGACGTCGCCGAGATCGAGCGCGAGGCCCCGGCAGCCGCGGTCGAGCAGTGATCCCCGTCTTCGACGGCCACAACGACGCGCTAACCCGCGACGACCACCGCCTCCTCGCCGAGGGCCGCCCCGACGGTCACCTCGACATCCCGCGGATGCGCGCGGGCGGGGTGCGCGGAGGGATCTTCGCGGTATTCACGCCGTCGGCGGGTGACGAGCACCAGGTCGTCGAGCGCGAAGACGGCGTGGTCGAGGTCCTGCCGGCGGTGGAGGTCACGCACGACTACGCCTCCGGCTATGCGACGGCCGCAGCCGGCAGGCTGGTCGAGCTCGAACGAAACGGCCATGTGCGGATGGCCCGCACGGCGTCCGATCTGGACGCGGCCCGGTCGGATGACGGCCCTCCCGCGGCCGTGCTTCACCTCGAGGGGGCCGAGGCGATCGATCCCGAGCTGGAATCGCTCGGCCTGTGGTACGAGGCCGGGCTGCGCTCGCTGGGGCCGGTGTGGAGCCGACCGAACGCGTTCGCCTACGGCGTGCCGTTCGTCTCGCCGTCGTCGCCCGACACCGGCCCGGGTCTGACAGACGCGGGGCGGGCGCTGGTGTCCGGTTGCGCCGAGCTTGGCATCTCTGTCGACGTCAGCCACCTCAACGAGGCCGGCTTCTGGGATCTGGCCCGCATGGAGCTCGGCCCGATCGTGGCGTCGCACTCGGCCGCGCATGCCCTGTGCCCCGCCTCCCGGAACCTGACGGACGCGCAGCTCGACGCGATCGCCGACTCCGGCGGGCTGGTCGGGGTCGTGTTCGCGTGCCCGTTTTTGCGGACCGACTTCGCCGACGATCCGGACACGCCGCTCGACCTGATCGCCGAGCACGCGCGTTATGTCGCCGACCGCATCGGCGTCGAGCACGTGGCCCTCGGCTCCGACTACGACGGCGCGACGATCCCGGCTCCGCTCGGCGATGTCGCGGGCACGCCGAAGCTGCTCGACTCGCTGCGGTCGGCCGGGTTCGACGAGCAGGACCTGGCGGCGATCGGATGGGACAACTGGCGGCGTGTGCTCGCCGCCTGGTGGTCCGACTAGGTCTGGTCGCCGAGATTCCCGCCGCTAGCGATCGGCAGCGCATAAAACGCTGCGACCGCGGCGCAGATGATCACCGTCAGATAAGCCGAGATGGGCGCCACGGCGACTGCGATCGCGTACGGAACCAGCCCGACGATGCCGCGCGAGAGGATCTGGCGCCGCCGCTCGGCCTCGATCGGCGCGACCAACATGTGGGCCTTCGCGAACAGGATGTGACGGTTGAGCGTTGAGAACGCGATCGACATCACCAGGAGCAGCCCGGCGTAGATCGCCGCCGCAAGGTGCTGGCCGTGACCCTCGCGCAGGTAGGTGGCGATCAGGTTGGTGCCGAACGGCAGCACGCCGATCGACAACAACAGCAGCAGGTTGAGCATCAGGATCGTGTGGTCCGCGCGCCCGAGCCGGCCGATCATCGCGTGGTGGTTGATCCAGATGATCCCGATCGTGATGAACGACGTGATGTACGCGGAGTAGGTCGGCCACTGCTTGAGCAGCTCGTGGCCGAGCGAGCCCGAGCCGGGTGGCGGCACGTCGATGTTCAGCACCAGCAGCGTGATCGCCACGGCGATCACGGCGTCGGAGAAGGCCTCGAGCCTGGTCGTGCTCACGCTCCGGGTTTCGCCGCACTCCCTGATGCTCCTGTCGCGGCGGTACCGCAGCCGATCTCGCGCAGCGCGGCCGTGACCTCGGCGCGATGCGACTCGCCGCGGCACACCGCCGCGATCGCGCCTCCCGAACCGGTGTAGTTGGCGCCGGCGCCGCACGCGCGGGCGCGCTCGATCATCGCCACGTGCCGCTCATCGAGGTCCATCATCTCGCGGCGGGCGTCAAAGCTCGCATCCACGCACGCCGCAAACGCGGCGTGATCGCCGCGAACGAGCCCCGCTCGGGCATCGCGCGCGAGCTGCGCGAGGCGGGTCATGGCACTCCTGACGGCTGCCTCGCCGGCGTCGAATCGCGAGCGCAGGTCACCGTGAACGACCCCCGAGTCGGCCGACGTGTCCCCGCGCCACGCAACTACCAGCGGCGGCAGCAGCCCGGCATTAAGCGGCTCATAGCCGCCGCCGGGCCCGAAGTCCATGAACGTGAGCCCGCCGTAGGACTGCGCCACGCGGTCCTGCAGACCGGCGGCGATCCCGAGTTCCTCGCGCTCGACCGCGAGCGCCAGCGCGGCCAGCTCCCCGCGTTCCAGCGACACACCGTGCAGCTCGCAGAGCGCCCGCAACGTGGCGATCACGATCGCGCTCGAACCACCCAGCCCGACCCCGCGAGGGACCGACGTCTTCCACTCGACGGCGACGTCCAGTGCGTCCGGGCAGTGGTCGCGGGCGAACCGCCGGACCGTCGCGCCGACGAGCTCGCTGTCCGGGCTCGTGCTGGCCTCGGACGCGGCGCGTGCGGTCGCGCGCGCCTGGAACTCGTCAAGTGTCACCGCGATCACGGCTCCGCCGTACCCGTCGGAGGGGTTCCCGGCCAGCGCCGCCCTCGCCGACGCGACGCCGCGGCCCACCCGCTCAATCGCCAGCATCGAGCAGCGCGGCCGCGCGAGCCCTCAGCTCGGCCCCGAACCGGTCATCCGCCAGCGCGTACTCGAGGAACGCGGCGCAGTAGCTCTCCAGCGTGCCGACGTCGTGGCGCCGCTCGCCGTCGGCCAGCGGCACCGCGACGATGCGGCCACCCTCGCGGATGACCTGGCGCAGGGCGTCCGAGAGCTGGATCTCGCCGGCGGCGCCGGGCGGTATCTGCGCGAGCGCCTTGAACACCGACGGGCCGAGCACGTAGCGGCCCATGATCGCGATCCTGCTCGGAGCGCTGCCGGGGTCGGGCTTCTCGACGACATCCTCGACCTCGAACGCAGGGCCCTGCGCAGCCCCTGCGGCGACGATGCCGTAACGCGAGACGAGCTCCGCCGGCACCTCCCGCACTGCCACCGCCGCCTCGGCGTCCACTGCCTCGTAGGCGTCGATCAAGCGCCGCACCACCCCGGGCGCCCCATTCGGAGGTCGGGAGATGATCGCGTCGCCGAATGCCGCCACGATCCCGGACTGACCGGCGAACCCGTCCGCGTAGCGCAGCGCGTCACCGACTCCCAGCGGCTGACGCTGGCGCGTGTAGACGATCCGCAGCCCGCTCGCCGGCGACGCGGCTTCGCCCACGGCGCGCTCGAGCTCGGGATCGGCGTCGAAGTGATCCTCGATCGCCCGCTTGCGCCTGCCGGTGACAAACAGGATGCGCTCGATGCCCGCGTCACGGAGCTCCTCGACGACGTACTGGACCGCGGGCTTGTCGACGAGCGGAAGCATCTCCTTGGGCAGCGAGCGCGTCGCCGGCAGCATGCGGGTGCCCAGGCCTCCAACCGGGATGACGGCGTCGGTGATCACGCTCCGAAGCGTATTGGGCGTCGGCGCGACAGCTGGGGTCGCCGCGGCGGCTAGCTATGCGACGCTGCGCGCCCGGCTCGCGGCGCGCTGTTCGAGCGCCAGGCGATAGCCGGCCGCCAGCCGGTCAAGCGACGCCTCCCACGTGCGCCCGCGGACCGCGGCGAGCGCTGCGCGTGCCAGGCGCTCGCGGTGGGACCCGTCGGACACGATCGACAGCAGCGCGTCGGCGATCGCATCGGCTTGCGGTGGTGCGAGCAGCCCGGTCTCGCCATGCTCGATGAGGGTCGTGGGGCCACCCTCGTCGACGGCCACAACCGGCAGTCCGCTGGCTTGCGCCTCGAGCAGCACCTGGCCGAAGGTGTCGGTGCGGCTGGCGAACAGGAACACGTCGGCGCTCGCGTACGCGCGCGCCAGGTCCTCGCCGGAGAGCCAGCCCAGGAACGTCGCATGGTCGCCCAGACGGTCGCGCAACTGCTCCTCCTCGGGGCCGCCGCCGGCCAGCACGAGGTGCAGGCGTGGGTCGCGCTTGCGAGCAGCGAGAAAAGCGTCCGCCAGCAGGTCGACGCCCTTCTCCCTGGTCAGCCGCCCGGCATAGAGGACGTTGACATCGACGCCGAGCAGGCCCGGGGTGCGCAGCTTCGGATCGAAGCGGCGGATGTCGACGCCGCGATCCCAGCGACGGATCTGCTGCGCGTCGATGCCCAGCTGCTCAAGGCGCTGGTCGCTGGCCGGGCTCGGCGAGAGCACAACGTCGCAGCCGCCGTAGAAGCCGCCGAGCGCAAGCGCCGCCAGCGCCTCAACCTGCGCTTGGCCGGTCCGCAGGCCGGCGTACGCGGCGAGCTCGGTGTGATAGCTGCCGACCACCGGGAGATCGAGCACTCGCGCCAGCAGCCACGCGCCCAGGCCCGCCGGACCGGGGCTGCACACGTGCACCAGGTCGTAGCGGCCTTCTGCGATGGCGTCGACGAGCGCGGGAACGCTGGGCACGCCGATCTGGAGGCCGGCGTAGAACGGGACCTCGATCTCGGCGACCGCGCTCAGCCGCCGGTCGACGTCGGCGTCGGTTCCGATCACCTCGACGTCGAATCCGCGCACGCCGCGCTCGCGGATCTGTTGCAGCGTGTGGGTCACGCCGTGCATGCCGCCGACGCCGTCGGCGATCAGCGCCACTCGCGGCCGGTCGCCCTCGGTGCGGGTGAGCTTGGCCTTCTCACGCCCGAGAAACGCGGTTGCGGCGGCGTACGGAATCGCGGGAATGCACGCGTCGAACAGCCTCAGCGCACCCTGCGACAGGTGGAAGCCGCCGCTCTGGGCCAGCTCGACGATCCCGCCGACCGCGCGGGCGAGCTTGCGCTCGTGGATGCGCCGGGCGCGGCGGTAGAGGTCGGCGTGACCGATGTCGCCGTCCTGGAGCAGCGTCAGCAGCTCGTGCTCGTCGATCCCGAGGTCCATCGCGACGAGCCAGGCGCGCAGGAGCGCGATCGCGTCCTGCGGCCCCAGATCGGCTCCGGTGCCTCCATGCCTGACGTCGCCCTGGGCGATTACGCGCTCGACGATCTTCAGGACGGCCATTGGGTCGGGCCGGGAGTCTCCTTCGCGCTGCCCGAGCGACCGGATCGCGAGGGCCATCGCGGCATGGGTCCACTTCGCGGCGCTCCCCTGGGCGCCGTGGGCCGCCACCGAGCCCGCCCGGATGTGGGCGAGGAACTCGGACGGCGTGGTCGCAGCGGGGGTCTCGGTGAACGTGCGGCCGATATCGATTCCGGCGTGGTCATCGGAGCCTCCGATGGCCGTCCCTCCGTGGGTCTCGATGTAAACGAACGCCGGCAGGTTGAGCTCTTTGGCCCGTGATCCGTTCCGCGTCTCCCAGATCGGGAACAGCTGGGCCAGGCGACGGCGGTGGCGCGCGGTCAGGGGCGCCTCAACCGCGTAGAACGGGTGTGCCAGCGCCGCCGTTATCTCGTTGGTGTGCAGGTACTCCGCGCATCCTTCGACGTCGCCACTGTGCGCCTGCAACCAGTCGTGGTCGTCGGGCGTGATTCCGTAGCAGAGCACGTGTACGGCCTGGGGCTCTCCCTTGAACCAAGCGGTCAGCTCCTCTGAGATGAATGTGTCGGGCAGGTCCGCAAGCGCCTCGGCGCCAGCGATCGTGTCGTGGTCGGTGATCGTCACGAAATCCATCCCCCGGCGTTTGGCGAGCTCGTACACCTCGCCCGGCTCTGTCGCGCATTCCGGCACGTTCAGCGATCGCTGGACTCCCAGCTTCGACAGCGCGGATGCAGTCGAATGGACGTGCATGTCGGCCTTGCTCGTGTTGTTCATGGGTCAAAAATTGCCCTGCAAACTGCGGGACTCTGTGAAGAAGGGGATGCACTCTTGTGACGATTCGGTGAACCACGCATGTGCCGGGGCCCGCGACGAGAACCATTTGCGGGATGTCGACGGCGAGCCTCTCGATCGTCCTGGAGTCCGATTCGGTGGTTCTCGAGCGCGGCGAGCTTCGTGTCGAGATCGACCTGCAGCCGTTCTCGATGACCATCAGGCGCCGCGGCCGCAGGCTGATGCGCGCCGCTGGGGCGTGGGTCGCCCAGGGCACGGTCCACGATCACTTCATCCAATTCACCGAAGGCGTGGTTGCTCGCGAGGAGCTGGCGCCCCCTGAGCGCGCACGCCGGTCGATCGTCCTCGCCCGGCTGAACAGCGGCGTCGACCTCGGCCTAGTGCTCGACGGTGGCCGTGGCGCGCGACTGCGCGTGAGGATCCCCGAGCGCGACGTGATCGCACTCGAGCTCGACGCCGAGCGCGACCCCCTGCGCCTGGCGATCGACTGGGACCGCCGCTCGGACGAGCACGTGGTCGGACTCGGTGCACGGCACGCCACCCAGTTGGACCAGGTCGGACGGACCGTCCAGCTCGGCGCCGACCGGCGCTACACCGGACCTGACTGCCCTCCGGAAATGCTTCCGGAG
>DASSGR010000258.1:0-28402 GCA_035693425.1 Solirubrobacteraceae bacterium | reverse complement strand
AACCGAAAGAGGCCTTTCCCAGGGCGAGTTGGCGGCGGCCATGAGCGTGTCGCGTCAGACGATCAACTCGATCGAGCAGGAGCGCTACACACCCTCGCTGGGCCTGGCGATCTCGCTGGCGCGGTTCTTCGCGACATCGGTAGAGGAGTTGTTCGATGCAAGTGAGTGAAACGAAGTGGTTCTTGCCGTTGTTCTCGGTCGCGCTGGGGCTGGTGATCTTCGGCGCGCAGTGGATCGGCGGAGATGCGGGAAGCGGCCTGGTGTCGCTGGGGATCATGACCGCGTTCGGCGCGCTGGTCCTGCTCGGGGGCCGCAGCGAGACGATCCGCGGCCTGCGCGGCGATGGGCGCGACGAGCGCTTCCGCGCCATCGACATTCACGCGACGGCGATCTCGGGCCTGGCGGTGATCATTGCGATCATCATCGCGTTCGTGATCGAGCTCGCCCGCGGTCACGACGGGTCGCCGTTCACGTGGCTCGGCGCGATCGCCGGCGTGACCTACCTGGCCGCGATCGTCGTCTTCAGGCTGCGCGGCTAGACAGCGCTTCCGGGCTGGCGCTACGCGAGCCCGGACTGCTGGATCAGCTTCGCGGCCGCCTGATCGTTTCCGAGCTTCACCACGCCAAGCGTCGCGGGCGCCAGGCTGGAAAGCGGCGGCAGCTGCGGGTTGGCCGCGACGCCTGGGCGCGCCGGATATTCGAAGTCGTCGCCCTGGCCGATGATCCGCTGGCCGGCCGGACTGACCAGGAAGCCCGCAAACCGATCCGCCAGCTGGGGGTGCTTGCTCGTCTTGAGCACGGCGACGCCCGAGACGTTCTCGATCGACCCGACGTTGTGGTCGGGGAAGTAGTAGACGGCGCTGTGCATTCCGCTGGCGCCGATCTCGGCTCGCAGGCGGTACCAGTAGTAGTGGTTGATCACCCCGGTCGCGACCCGACCGCTGTTGACCGCGGCGACGACTGCCTCGTCGGTCTGGAACACCTGTGCGTTGCGCTTCAGCCCGGCCAACCACTGCTTGGCCGCCGCTGGCCCGTACTGGGCGAGGACGGCTCCCACAACGGGCGGGAAGTCGGAATCGGTTGGCGCGATCGCGACCTTTCCCTTCCACGCCGGCTGCGCGAGGTCCAGGACCGACCGCGGGAGGCTCGACGTGGAGATCAGCTTCGGGCTGTACGCCAGGCCGCTGACGCGCAGTGCGACCGGGGCCCACGCACCGCTGGGAGGAGTGTCCTCGCGGGGAACCTGCCGCAGTGTCGACGCCGGCAGGTTGGCCAGCAGCCCGTGCTCGGCGAGCGTCTCGAGCTCGGGTGAGTTCTCCGTGAAGTACACGTCGGCCGGCGACGCCGGACCTTCCTGCAGCAGCTGGTCGGCGAGCACGACGCCATCGTTGGTGCGCACCTTGACGTTGATCCCGGTCCGCTTCTCAAAGCTGTGGACCAGCGCGTCGGTGAGCTGGGGGTGCTGGCCGCTGTAGAGCACGATCGAGTTCGGATCGCCGCCGGACCCGCCACAGCCAACGGCGATGGCCGAGCACGCGAGCACGACGGCCGCCGCGCTGGCGGCCCGGATCCGCCCGTTCATCGCCGGCTCTCCCCACCTTGGGCGCTGCCGGCGAGCGCCTCCTTGCCGGGCGCGACCACCCAGCTGTGGCCGTCGGGAGCCTCGTCGGCTTGGGGCGTCCGGGCGGGGTAGGTGACGATGGGCCCGCGTACCGACAATGCAACGAGCTCGCCGGGGTTGGGCACGTCGCGCTCGAACGTTCTCGCCGATAAAGCCACGGCTGGAGACCCCTCGAGCGCGAGCGCGAGCACCGTGTCCGGGCCAAAGCTCGTGTGCTCGACAACCCGCGCGCGGGCGACGCCCGGCGATCCCGGAGACTCCGGCGCGACGCGGGTCACGACGATCTGCTCGGGCCTGATCATTACCTCGACGGGCCCGGTGAGGCTGGGGTTTAGGACCTCGAGCGTGCCCAAGGGACAGCTGACGAGCTCCCCGCGGGCGTGACCCCCGATCACCACTGCCTCGCCCACGAAGCGCGCCACGTCCAGGTCGGCCGGGGTCCGGTACAGGACCTCCGGCGATGCCGTCTGCACGAGCTCGCCGCCGCGCAGCACCGCCACCTCGTCTCCCGTGGACAGCGCCTCGGCCTGATCGTGAGTGACCATCACAGCCGTGGCGCCCTCCTGCGCGAGCGCATGCAGGACAGCCGCCCGCGTCTCGCCCCGCAGCGCCGCGTCGAGGCCCGAGAACGGCTCGTCGAGCAGCACCAGCCGCGGACGTGGGGCCAGCGCTCGCGCGAGCGCGACGCGACGCTGCTCGCCACCGGAGAGCTCGTGTGGCCGGCGCTCGACGTAGTCGCCCCCGAGGCCCACGAGCTCGAGCATCTCGACGATCCTGCCGCCACGCTTTCGCTCGCCGCGGGGCAGGCCGAAGCCGACGTTCCCGCCGACGGTCAGATGGGGATACAGGGCGCCTTCCTGGGCGACGTAGCCGACCGCGCGCTTGTCCGGGGCCACCGGCTTGCGACCGCCGCCGGCCACGACCGAGCCGGCGATCGCGACAGTTCCGGCGTCAGGCGCGATGAACCCGATGATCACCCGCAGCAGCGTGGTCTTGCCGCTGCCCGACGAACCGAGGATCGCGGTGAGCGTCCCCTCGGCGACGTCGAGGTCAACGTCGCGCAGCACCGTCCGCGCGCCGAACGACTTCGCGATCGCCTCGCATCTCAGGTGCGCCGACATCAACTCCCCTCCATCGCTCGAACGCGGCCGAAGCGGCCCATCAGCAGGTACGTCGAGACCAGGCACAGGCCGACCAGCGCCGCGGCGAACGGAGCCGCGGCCGCGAACGCCACGGTCGAGCTGTTGGCCTGAAACTCGGTGCCCAGCGTCGATGCATCGGGCGGCAGGAGCTCCTGGGCGGTCGACAGGTCGCCGAGCACGAACGCGAACACAAGCACGCCGGCGGCAGCGATCCCTGGCCGCGCCAGCGGCACCGTGACCCTCCACAGGGTGCGCAGGGCTCCCGCGCCAAGCGATCGCGCAGACTCCTCCAGCGCCGGCTCGATCTGCCCGATCGTGGTCCGCATCGCGACCACCGCGAACGGCACGAACAGCATCGCGTCGGCGAGGATCAGAAGCGCGAAGCTTCCGTACAGTGGCTGTACGTATCGGCTGGCGACATAGGCGAGCGCCGTCGCCGCGACCAGGTCGGGAAGCGCGAACGACAGGTACGTCGCGCGCTCCAGCGTCGTCGACAGCGCGCTGCGATAGCGCACGGCGAGCACCGCGACCGGAAGCGCGAGCAGGACGGCCACCACGGCGGCCGCGCCGCCGACCAGCACCGATGTGACCGTCGCCGGCCAGAGCTGATGGATGCTCGCGGTCGCCGCGGACCGAGCCGCGGCCGTTCCCTGCGTCCACCAGTGGATCAGCTCGCCGAGTGGGATCCCGATGCCGATCACTGCGATCGCTGCAAATGCCGCCAACACGACCGGGAGCGCCCGGCCCAGCCGCAGGCGGATCGGCGGGCGCCTGGCGCCGAGGCTCACCCGCGTGTACTCGGCGTTGCCGCGCAAGCGCGCCTCGCCGGCGAGGATCACCACGCACAGCAGGATCGACAGCAGCGACAGCGCCGCGGCGCCCGATGCGCTGAAGCTCAACTGATACTGGGCGTAGACGTTGACGCTGAACGTCCTGTACTTGAGCGCGACGAACGCGTCGAACTCCACGAGCGTGTCGAGCAGCACGAGCAGCATGCCCCCGAGCAGCGCCGGGCGCAGTTGCGGCAGCACGACGCGAAAGAACGTGCGCCGCGCCGACAGACCGAGCGACCGCGCGCTCTCCTCGAGCGCCGGATCGAGGCTGCGCAGCGACGCGGCCACCAGCAGGAACACGATCGGGTAGTAGGAGAACGTGATGATCCCCGCCGCGCCGAGGTATCCGTTGAGCGACGGACTCAGCGACGACCAGGCGTAGCTGGTCACGAACAGCGGCATTGTCAGCGGCGCCACGAGCAGCAGCGTCCACAGTCCTCGCAGCGGCAGTCGCGTCCGCTCCACGAACCACGCCGTGAACAGGCCGAGCACGCCGCTTGCCGGCACCGCGACCGCGGTGATCAGGCCGGTGTGCAACAGGAGGCTCGTCGCGGAGGTCGCCTTGATCGCATCCAGCGCAGCCTGCGGGCCGCCCTGAAATGCCTGTACCACCGAGATCAGCACGGGCAGCGCGACGATCACGACCGCCACCGACGCGATCGCGAGCAGTCCCGGCGGAATGCCTTTGACCAGCGACCGCGAGACCCGTTGCGGGCGACTCGCGGCAGGGCCTCGATCGATGAATGCCGTGGAGGTCGCCATGGGTGCTCTGTACCGCTATACGACGCCGCGCCGTGGCCAAAGCTTCCGTCCCGGGGGTGCGAGGATGTGTGCCGAGCGGGTATCTCACCGACAGGAATGCCTGCACGACCCGCATCGCACTTGCTGAGGAGCGTGTCCACAACGAGGATGCTCGGCCTCGTCGCGTTGCTGATGGCGATCGTGACGGCGGGGTGTGGCGCCTCGGGCCACAACGGCTTGAGCAGCGCCGACGCGGCGCGGCTTCGCGCGGACATCGCCGCGGCCAGGACGGCCGCCGCACGCCACGAGGCGCCGCAAGCGGCGGCGAGCCTCGTCGCGTTGCGCCAGCAGGTCTCCCGGCTGGCGGCCCAGCACAAGCTGACCGCGTCGCAGGCGCAGGCGCTCGAGACCGGCGCGGAGCAGGCTCAAGCCCGCGTTGCGCTCGACGTAAAAGCGGCCCCGGCTCCGGCTCCGGCTCCGGCGACCACGTCCACCCCCACCGCACCCGCTCCACCCGCTCCTCCGGGCAAGGCCAAGGGACACGGCAAGCCTCCGAAGCCGGATAAACACGGCGGCAAAAAGGGAGACGGCGGCGGTGACTGAGCCGGCGGCGGGCGTGACCATGGCCGGCGGTCGGTACCGGCTGGTGCACCGGCTCGGGGGAGGCGGCATGGCAACGGTCTGGATGGCCGAGGACACCCGCCTGGGACGCCAGGTTGCGGTCAAGGTGATCTCCGATGCGCTCGCCGCTCAGGCCCCCTACGTGGAGCGCTTCCGGCGCGAGGCACGGATCGCCGCGGGGCTCTCGCACCCAAACCTCGTCAAGGTGTACGACTTCGGCTCCGACGGCGAGCGGCCGTTTCTGGTGATGGAGTACATCGACGGGGCCGCGCTCGGCCGCGGATCCACCGGCGCTGCCGGGGCGCGGGTCGATTCGGAGACACTGGCGCGCGATCTGCTCGATGCGCTTGGCCACATCCACGCCGCAGGCATCGTCCATCGCGACATCAAGCCCGCCAACGTGCTCGTCGGGCCGGACGGGCGGCCTCGCCTCACCGACTTCGGGATCGCCCAGGCCGAGGGCTCGACCGGCCTGACCGAGACCGGCCAGGTGATCGGGACGCTCAAGTACCTGGCCCCCGAGGTGGCGCGCGGCCATCCTGCCACGCCGCGATCCGACCTCTACTCGCTGGGAGTCCTGTTGTCCGAGGTCACCGCCGGCAACGAGTCTTCCGGCCTCGCACGGCTGATCGACCGCTTGATGCAGGCCGATCCGTCGCGCCGGCCGTCGAGCGCCGCACAAGCGCTCTCCGCGCTGGATGGTGCAACCGGCGTCACGGCTCCGACGCGGGTCCTCGCTGGCACGGCTGCGACGCGACCGCTCGCCACGCACGCCGACCATCGCCGTGCATGGCTGGCGACGGGCGTTGCCGCGGCGCTGGCCGCGGTGATCGTGGTGATCGTGCTCGCGACCAGCGGCGGCGGGGGCGGGAAGTCGAGCGCCGCAACGGTTCGCGCCGCATCCCCGAACGCCCCGCTCAGTCAGCAGTTGAACACGCTCGACCGCATGGTTGACCGGGTCAGCGGGCAGTGACGGCCAGGTACGCTTCCCGCACGCCCGGGCCTACTTGCGCAAGCCCGGCCGACCTCTCACGTTGATTGACATGCCGGGAGTCCCCGACATAGGGCACGCCGTTCAGTTCTACCGCGAGGACGCGGAGCTGTTCGAGACCGTCACCACGTTCCTCGCCGACGGCATCCGCAACGGGGACGTTTCGATCGTGATCGCGACCGAGCCTCATCTCCGCGGATTCGACAGCGCGCTGACTGCAGCGGGGATCGATCCGGTTGCGGCCCGCGAGGACGGGCGCCTCGTGCCTCTCGACGCCACAACCACGCTTGCCCGCCTCATCAGAAACGGGCGCCTGGACCGTGGCGCGTTCTCTGCGACGGTGGGGAGCGTCATGCACCGGGCCGCGGAGACCCGCCGCCCCGTTCGTGTCCTTGGCGAGATGGTCTCGCTGCTGTGGAATGCCGGCGATGTGATCGGCGCGATCGAGGTCGAGACGCTGTGCAACGAGCTGCGGCGAGAGATGAGGATCTCGATGCTATGCGCGTACCACGGTGAGGCGCTGTGGGACAACTCGCACGCCGACGCGCTGTCGGCTGTGTGCCAGCTGCACTCCGCGGTCGTCGGTCACTTCCCCAACGACGTCGCGGCCCCCAACGACGTCGCGGCCCCCGGAGAGGCGCGCCGCCTGGTCGGAGACGCACTGATGCAGTGGGGTCACGGGCAGGAGCTGTCTGACTCGGTCGCGCTCGTCGTCTGTGAGCTGGCAACAAACGCCGTCACGCACGCGCAGTCGCCCTTCTCGGTGCTCGCCCGCTCCGATCAGCAGGTGATCCGCATCTCGGTGCGCGACGCGAGCTCGGTGATGCCCGAGCTGCGGCAAGTCGGCCCGGCGCGGGGCGCCTGGCTGGGGCTGCAGATGGTCGACGCGCTCGCCGGCACGTGGGGAGTCGAGGTCACCGCCGGCGGCAAGTCGGTCTGGGCTCAGCTTGCGCTCAGGTCCTGACGCGTCCCCGCACCCGTGACGTTCACCTTCACCGCGTCGCATCGGGGCGGCAGCGGTTCGCCGATGGTGTGTCTGCACGGGTTCAGCGACACCTGGCGCAGCTGGGAGCTCGTGCTCCCGGCACTCGAGCGTCAGCACGAGGTGCTCGCGCTGACCCTGCCCGGTCACGCCGGAGGCCCGCCGCTGGGGCCCGAGCTCAGCGACGACACGCTCGTCGATCACGTCGAGCGATCGATCGACGCCGCCGGGATGCACGACGCGCACATCGTCGGCAATTCGCTGGGCGCTTACGTTGCGCTGCGGCTCGCGGCTCGCGGCCGCGCCAGATCGGTGGTGGCGTTTGCGCCCGCGGGCGGGTGGGCGGACGGCGACCCGTGGCCGCGCGAGCTCCTGCGCCTGCAGCTGCGCGTACTCGAGCAGGCCGAGGCGGTGGCGCCGCACGCTGACGCGATCGCGGCTTCATCAGACGGCCGTCGGCGCGCGACCGAGTTGATCACGACCAACTTCGAGCACATCCCCGCCGGCCTGATCGCCCATCAGACGATCGGCGTCGCGCGCGCGCCCGAGGCTCGGCGAATCCTTGAGTACGGGCATCGCGCTCGCTGGAGCCTGGATGCCGAGCGGATCGGCTGCCCAGTGCGGGTCGTGTGGGGGACGGCGGACAGGCTGCTGCCGTGGCCGCAGTCGGCTGTGCGCTATCGGACGCAGTTGTTGCCCCACGCCGACTGGATCGAGCTCGACGGGATCGGGCACTGCCCGCAGCTCGACACGCCGCTCGAGACCGCTCAGCTGATCCTGGGCTTCACGAAGTGAGGCGCTTCTTCTGGACCTTGCCCATGTCGTTGCGCGGCAGCTCGTCGAGGTAGCGCACCTCGCGGGGGCGCTTGTGCGGCGTCAGCAGCCGCGCGACGTGGTCGATGATCTCTTTCTCCGACGGCTTTGAGTCGTCGCGCGCGACGATCCACGCGACGA
Source organism: Solirubrobacteraceae bacterium (assembly GCA_035693425.1). Taxonomy (GTDB): domain Bacteria; phylum Actinomycetota; class Thermoleophilia; order Solirubrobacterales; family Solirubrobacteraceae; genus Palsa-465. Next base: position 20,517 of record DASSGR010000258.1, on the reverse strand, counting down.
TGCGCTCGCCCAGATCGTCATCCGGCTCACCCGTGACTGCGGCCTCCACGACGCCCGGATGCTCGAGCAGCGCGGTCTCGATCTCGCCGGCGCCGATCTTAAAGCCGCCGCTCTTGATCAGGTCCGTCGACTGCCGGCCGATCAGGCGGATGTAGCCGTCGGGCTCGCGTGTGGCGACGTCGCCGGTGCGAAACCAGCCGTCGCTGAATGCCTCCTCGGTGGCGTCTGGCCGGTTGAGATATCCCAGGAACAGGTTCGGGCCGCGAACCTGGACCTCGCCCACGGTCTCGCCGTCGGACGCATCGACGACCGTGCCGTCCTCGTCGACCAGGCGCAGATCGACGCCGTCGACCGGCGGCCCCACCGTGCCGGGTCGGCGGTCGCCGTCCGCGCGCACCGCGCAGTTCATCAGCGTCTCGGTCATCCCGTAGCGCTCCACCACCCGTTGGCCGCTGGCGCGCTCGATTCGCTCGTGGTCGGTCGTCGACAGCGCGGCCGATCCGGAGACCAGCAAACGCGCCTGCTTCAGAGCGTCCGCCACCGCCTGGTCTGACTCGGCGGCCTCGGCGAGTCGGTGGTACATGGTGGGCACGCCGAACAGCATCGTCGCGGTACCGCCGCCGAGTTGCGCCGCCACTGCCTCGGTCGAGAACGATCCCAGGTGATGCAAGGCGCCACCGCGCCGGAGCGGGCCGAGCACCCCGAGCACGAGCCCGTGCACGTGAAACAGCGGCAGGCCGTGGGTCAAGACGTCGTCGCGGGTCCAATCCCAGGCCCGGGCCAGGGCGTCGAGGTTGGAGGCAATCGCGCGGCGCGGCAACAGCACTCCCTTGGGCGGCCCGGTCGTGCCCGACGTGTAGACGACGAGCGCGGGCGACTTGGGATCGGGCTCGGCCGGCAACGGCTGATCGGAACCGTTGAGGTCGACGTCGAGACGCTCCAGCGTCGCGAGCGCCGGCGGCAGCTCCGAGCCGGGCGCCGCGAGCACCACGCTCGGCTCGCTGTCGCGCACGATGTGTCCGAGCTCGCGCTCGCCGGACTTCGGGTTGATCGGGACCACGGGGATTCCCGCGGCCAGCGCGCCGACCACCGACAAGCACGTCTCCAGCGACGCGGTCGCCCACACAGCGACGCGGTCATGGCCCGCGAGCCGCTGCGCAAGCTGCGCGGCCACGTCGCGCAGCTCCTTGTAGGAGACCGCCCGCTCGCCGAACCGGATGGCCTCCTTGTCGCCGGCGCGTTCCAGCGGTGCCAGCAGCGCCGAGGTCTCCGTCTGCATCGTTGTGGTCATTCTGGCGCAAGCGCTCACCGCCCTCGCGGGCCAGCGGCAACCGGCTACGTCGGTCGTTGCGTGGCGAAATGCGCAACCCGACGGTTGCTCTGGTTGCGTTTTTGCCCATCGGGTAGTCGAATGGCGTGCTGGGACTACTTACAGACGCCTGATGCGGCCGCTTCTGTTCGTCAATTGGCGCTCGGTGCACCGCGGGTTCTGCGGCGTCATGTGGGTGATCGCCGTGGTGCTGGCCGTGGTCGTGCTCGCGCACATCGGAATGCCCGCCGAGTCTGCACACCACGCGGCCCATGTGGTCCGCTAGCAGCGGTCGCGACTGACGGCCGCGACTTCCATAGCATCACGGCCGATGACCGAGCAAGGCTTGCTCACCGGCCTCTTCTCGCACGGCCCCGTCGCCGCGCAGACGAGCGAGGTGGCGCTGCTCCAGGCCATGCTGGACGTCGAGGTCGCGCTCATGCGCGCGCTCGCCAAGGCCGGGATCGCGCCGGCGCAGGCCGCGAACGAGGTCGCGCAAGCGGCTGATGCGTCCACCTTCGACGTCGCGGCGATCGGAAAGGGCACGGCCGACCAGGGGACGCCGGTGCCGGCGATGCTCAGCGCGCTCCGGGCCCGGCTCAGCGCAGACGCAGCGGCGCATCTGCATCAGGGCGCCACCAGCCAGGACATTGTCGACACCGCGCTGATGCTGGTCGCCCACCGCGCGCTGGCGCCCCTGCTCGACGAGCTGGGAGCGGCCACCGACGCCTGCGCGCAGCTCGCAGAGCGCCACCGGTCGACGCTTGCACCGGGACGCACGCTGCTCCAGCAGGCGCTCCCGCTCACCTTCGGGATCAAGGCGGCGACGTGGCTGTCCGGCCTGGATGCGAGCTGTGCCGAGCTCGCCGACGTGCGTAAGCGCGTGCTTGCCGTCCAGTTCTTTGGCGCCGTGGGGACGCTTGCGGCGCTGGGCGATCGAGGGCTCGAGGTGATGTCGGCGGTGGCCGAGGAGTTAGGCCTGGCCGAGCCGGCGCTGGGGTGGCACACAGTCCGACTGCGGCCGGCACGGTTGAGTGCGGCCTTAGGATCCGCGCTCGGAGTGATGGGCAAGGTCGCGCGCGACGTGGTGTTGCTCGCCCAGACCGAGGTGGCCGAGGCCGCGGAAGGCGCAGGCGAGGGGCGCGGCGCCTCCTCGACGATGCCCCACAAGCGCAATCCCGTCGGCGCCGTCGCAGTCATCGCGTGCGCCCAGCGGGCTCCGGGACTGGTGGCCACGATCTTGGGGGCGATGGTCCAGGAGCACGAGCGCGCAGCGGGCGCTTGGCAGGCCGAGTGGGAGCCGCTGCTCGAGCTGCTGCGCCTGGCCGGCTCCGCCGCCAGCACCCTTCGTGTGCTGCTCGAGGGTCTGGACGTCGATGCCGAGCGCATGCGGGCTGATTTGGACGCCACCGGGGAGCTCGTGATGAGCGAGAGCGTCGCCGCGGCGCTGTCGGAGTCGATCGGAAGGCCTGCCGCGCAGGATCTCGTCGCCGAGGCCGCCGCGGTGTCGGCGCGGGAGGGGCGAACATTCCGGACGGTCCTGGGGGACCTGCCCGAGGTCTCGGAGGTCCTGGGCGCCGACGGACTCGATGCCGCGCTCGATCCACGGCGATATCTAGGGGTGAGCGACGAGCTGATCAGCCGGGCGCTTGCGGAGCACGCCCGACTGAGGCAGCCGGCATGAGCGTTGAGCTCGCACACGAGCTGCTCGGACCGATGCAGGGCCCGCCCGTGATCCTGAGCTGCTCGCTGGGGACCGATCGCTCGATGTGGGATCCACAGATCCCGGCGCTGGTCGGGCGCAACCTGGTGGTCCGCTATGACCTGCGAGGGCATGGCCAGTCGCCGGCGCCCGCGGGTCCGTACGCGATCTCCGACCTCGGCGAAGACCTGCTGGCGCTGATGGACCGTCTCGAGATCGAGCGGGCTTCGCTGTGCGGCGTGTCGATCGGCGCGATGACGAGCATCTGGGTGGCAGCCCACGCGCCCGGGCGCGTGCGCCGTCTGGTGCTGTGCTGCACCTCGGCGCGGTTCGGCCCCGAGGCGGCCGAGGTGTACCGGGCCCGGGCCGAGACGGTGCGTGAGCACACCGTCGACGCGGTCGCCGATGGCGCCCTCGAGCGCTGGTTCACGCCGGACTTCCGCGAGGCGCAGCCGGAGCTGATGGCGCACATTCGCAAGGGACTCACCGAGACGTCCAACGAGGGCTACGCGGGGTGCTGCGAGGCGCTCGCCGCGCTCGACCTGCTTGGGGTGCTCGCCTCGATCTCGGCTCCGACGCTGGTGATTGCAGGCGCCGAGGACCCGGCGACGCCGCCCGACCATGGGCGCGCGATCGCTGACGGGATCCCCGGCGCGCGGTTTGAGCTGATCGACGGCGCGGCGCACCTGGCGAACATCGAGAAGGCGGAGCTGGTCACCCCGCTGATCGCGGGATTCATCGACGCAGAACAGGAGGGACGGTGAGCGACAGCGAGGCTTACGAGACCGGGATGAAGACCCGGCGGGAGATCCTGGGTGACGCCCACGTCGATCGCGCGACCGCCTCGGCCGGCGAGTTCGGCGCGCCCTTTCAAGAGTTCATCACCCGCTATGCGTGGGGCGCGGTGTGGTCTCGCCCGGGGATTGACCGCCGGATGCGCAGTGCGATCACGCTGGCGGCGCTGGTGACGCTGCGCGCCGAGAACGAGCTCGGAATGCACGTCCGAGCGGCGCTCGGAAACGGCCTGACCCCGGACGAGATCCGCGAGGTGATCCTGCATACGGCCGTGTACGCCGGCTTACCGGCGGCCAATGCGGCGTTCGCCGTGGCCAGTCGGGTGCTCTCCGAAGAGGGGGCGATCTAGGCCGGATCGACCCCTCTCGGCAACCGGGTGCAGCGGCCTATACTTGCCCGAGCCCCTACGATGAGGAGCAGCTCGTGCAGGAGATGGTCATCTACGGCGTGAGCTTCGACATGGTCGGCAAGCAGCCGATCGTGTTGCTGAAGACCGTCGAGAGCAACAAATTTCTGCCCATCTGGATCGGCCACCCCGAGGCCGCGGCGATCCTGATGAAGCTGCAGGGCGCCTCCACGCCGCGGCCGATGACCCACGATCTGCTGTCGGACATGCTCGGCGAGCTTGACGTCGAGTGCACGCGGGTCGCGGTCACCGAGCTTCGCGAGAACACCTTCTACGCGTCGATCAGCCTTCGCGCCAACGGGCGCGAGCTGGAGATCGACTCGCGTCCCAGCGACGCCCTCGCGCTCGCCGTGCGGGCCGGCGCGCCGATCTTCGCGGCCGACGAGGTGATCGCCGAGTCGGCGATCGAGTTCGAGCACGAGGTCGAGGACACCGAGTCCGTCGTCGAGAAGTTCAAGGACTTCCTCGACCAGGTCACGCCAGAGGACTTCGCCGGGGGGTCTGAGTAGGGGCGGTGGTCTGGGTCCGGTTTAACGGCCCATTGAAGGAGCGGATGGACGGCGAATCGTGGCCGCATGACGTGCGCAGGCCTGGTTTGCGGCCCGGGAGGGTGCATAACACGACAATCGCGACGATTCAGGCGAAGCGTGTCGTGTTAAGCACCATATAGGGGGCATAACACGGCAGGCCTCGGGCGTCAGCGATCGGTTGTCGTGTTATGCACCCATGAGGGACCCGGAACTCGCTCCCGTCCCTCCTTCAATGGGCCGTTGACGTTCGGGCCCGCGAACCTGAACCTACACGCCCTCCTGAACCGGCGCCGCGGCGTCCATGATCAGCCCAATCAGCTCATCGAAGCCGATCCCCGCCGCGTCCGCCGCCTGCGGCAGCAGGCTCGTCTCCGTCAGACCCGGGATCGGGTTGACCTCGAGCACGAACAGCTCGTCGGTGGCCGATTCGAGCATCAGGTCCACCCGGGCGAACCCCGAGCAGCCCAGCAGCCGGTAGACGTCGAGCGCGATCGAGCTGGCCCGCTCGGCCAGGGCATCGTCCAGCTCCGCCGGGCAAACGAACCGCGTGCGCCCGATCTCGTAGCGCGATTCGAAGTCGTAGAAGTCCTCCTGCTCGGGCACCGCCTCGACGATCGGCAGCGCTCGCGGCACCCCGCCCTGCTCGATGATCGAGATCGCCAGATCGCGCCCAGAGACGTAGCGTTCGAGCAGCACCTTGCGGTCGTAGCTGAACGCCGACACCAGCGCGGCCGGGACGTCGGCCGCGGTGCGTGCGAACTTGATCCCGAGGGCGGATCCCTGCGCGGCGGGCTTGACGACGATCGGGAACTCCAACCGGTCCTCGATCGCCGGCAGCGCCTGCGCGGCGCCCAGCTCCCGAAACGCCGTCTCGTTGAACGCGTAGAAGTCCGGCGTGGGGATCCCCGCGTCGCGCATCGCGTGCTTGGCGAGGACCTTGTCGGCCGCGCGGATGCACGCCGACACGCCCGATCCGGTGTGGGCGATGCCCATCACCTCGAGCAGTTCCTGGACGGTGCCGTCCTCGCCGTCGCGGCCGTGCAGCGCGACGAATGCCAGATCGGGCGGGTCGGCCGTGAGACGCTCAACCAGGTCGTCGCCCACGTCGATCGCGATCACCTCGTGCCCGAGCCGTTCGAGCGCGTCCTGCACCCGCGCCCCTGACTTCAGCGACACCTGGCGCTCGAGCGAGCGCCCACCCTTGAGCACCGCAACGCGGCTCATCCGGCGCGCGAGCGCTGAGCGGGCAGCTTCAGGATCTTGGCGAGCTCGGGATCGGCCGGTGCGTTCTGCGGCTGCGCATCGGTCGCCTGCTGAGCCGCCGGACGGTCGGCGGGCGGGCGCGCAGCGGTCCGCCGCGGAGGCTGGGAGACACCGGTCAGCGTGCCGTACAGGGCGACCTGCTCGCGCACGACCTCGCCGATCCGCCGGACGCCCTCGCGGATCTCGTCCTCGTCGGCGCCCGAGAAGTTCAGGCGCATCGATGAGCCGCCACGGCCATCGACGAAAGCCGCCCGGCCGGGCACGAACGCGACGTGCTCCTCAAGCGCGCGCGCCAGCAGGTCGGTGGTGTCGATGTAGTCGGGGAGAGTCGCCCAGATGAACAGCCCGCCCTCCGGATGGGTCCATTCAGCTTCACGCGGGAAGTGCTCGGCAAGCGAGTCGAGCATCACGTCGCGGCGGCGCCGATAGATCTCGATCAGCGAGTGCACGTAGTCCTGCCATGGCCCCGAGTCGAAGTAGGCGCCGACGAAGTGCTGGGAGATCGACGACGAGCACAGATCCGAGGCCTGCTTGCCGATGTTCATCTTGCTCAGCACCGGCGCCGGGGCGCAGGTCCAACCCAGGCGGACCCCCGGAGACAGGATCTTCGAGAACGTGCTCGCGTAGATGATGAATTCGTCGTCGAGCGAGTGGAGCGTCGGCAGCGGGCTGCCTTCGTATCGCAGCAGCCCGTACGGGTTGTCCTCGAGCACCAGCAGCTCGCGCTCGCCGGCGATCCGCACGAGCTGCTCGCGGCGCTCGAGGGACATGGTCACGCCGGCGGGGTTGTGGAAATTGGGGACGGTGTAGATGAACTTGGGACGGCGGCCCGAGCGCTCAAGCTCATCGAGGGTCTGCTCGAGCTCCTCAACCCGCATCCCGTCACGATCCATCGTCACCTGAACCACGTCGGCCTGGTAGGCGCAGAACGTGGGCACCGCGCCGGGATACGTGGGCGCCTCGGTCACGACCACATCGCCGGGATCGACCAGCGTCTTGCACACCAGGTCGATCACCTGCTGGCCGCCGGTCGTGACCAGTAACTCGTCGGGGTCGACGGCCATGCCTTCGGCGGCCATCACCTCGAGGATGCAGCGCTTGACCAGCGACAGCCCCTCCGTCGGGCTGTACTGCAATGCGCGCGCGCACGACTCCACAGCGACCGTCCGCATCACCGAGGCGTAGGAATCCGGTGGGAAGGTCGAGGTGTCGGGCATTCCCCCGGCGAGCGAGATCACGTCGTCGCGCTCGGTCAGCGCCATCAGGTCGCGCATCGCCGAGGACTTCATGACCTTGGTCCGCTCGGCGAACAGCGCGGCGTAGCGCTCGATGTCGTGCGCGGTGGACCGCGGACGCTTCGGAAGTGGCCCCGCCCCACGGCCGGGCCCGCTCACAACGCGCTCTCCACTATCGTCACCTGTCTTCACGGTACAGCACGGTGCATCTCGTCTTCGACATCTTCCAGGGCATCGGCATCGCTGCCGCTGTGGGCATCCGTCCGTTCCTGCCTGCGCTCGCGGCGGGCGCGCTCGCCGCCGAAGATGTCGAGATTGACTTCAACGGCACTCATTACTCTTTTCTGGAGCACGTGCCATTCCTGCTTGTGCTCCTGATCCTGGCGATCGCGTTGGCCGTGGCGGAGCGCCGAATGCCCCCCGAGCGGCTCGCGCGCGGCACGCTCGGCGCCGCGCTGGCACTGGCCGCGATGGCGCTCGGCGCGCTGCTGTTCGCCGGCGCCCTCGCCGACGACCACTACGCGGCGTGGCCCGGCTGGATCGGCGGCGTCGTGTGCGCGGCCGTGGCGATCGCCGCCACGCGTCCGCTCCTGGCGCGCGTCCGCGGACGCCTGGACCGGGGGACGGCGGCGACGGTTCCCGTCTACACCGAGGGCAGCGCCGTGCTCCTTTCAGTGCTGTCGATCGTCGCGCCGCCGGTGGGGCCGATCGCGCTCGCCGGCCTGGTGTGGCTGCTGATTGCCGGACGCCGGCGCGAGGGTCAGAAGTACGCCGGCCTTCGGATTCTCCGGTGAGCCCGAAGCGGGGTCACAAACCGGCTAAGAAGCTCGTGTTGGTCGTGATCGACGCGCTCAAGCCCGCCATGCTCGAGCGCGCGATCGCCACCGGCCGCGCCCCTGCGCTGGCCCGGATTCGTCAGGAGGGCGTCTACGTCGACGACTGCGTCGCCGCGTTCCCGTCGGTCACGCCGGTCTGCGCGGCGACGATCACGACGGGCGTCGGGCCCGACGGCCACCTGATCCCGAGCATGAACTGGTACCACCGCGAGGAGAAGCGCTACGTCGAGTACGGCTCGAGCTTCTCGGCCAGCCGTCAGTTCGGGGTCCTGCGGTCTCTGACCGACACGGTCTATCGGATGAACGCCGAGCACCTCTCGCGCGACGTGGAGACCGTGTTCGAATCGCTCGACGACCGGGACGTTCGGACCGCGGGGACGACATACCTGATCTACCGGGGCCGGCACCACCACGCCGTGTCAAACGAGACCGCGCTGGCGAGGATCGTGACGTCGACGCTGTTTCGACGCACGATCGACGGGCCGCTCGAGCTGTTCTACGCCGATCTCTACGCCAGCCGCAAGACCGGCTGCCGCGGGCAGCTGGGAATGCCCGGGATCCGCGATCAGCACACGGGCTGCGTGGGTGCGTTCCTGGTCGAGAACGACCTGTTCGACTTCATGCTGTTCTCGCTTCCGGACAACGACGCCTGGTCGCACAAGAACGGCCCGCACGCGCAGGTGACCTCGATCGCCGCGGCCGATCGCCAGCTCGAGCGGCTGATGCACGCCGCCGGAGGACCCGAGCCGTTTCTCGACCAGTACGCGGTGATCGTGACGTCCGATCACTCCCAGGCCCCGGTCGAGGACCGGATCCGGCTCGATAAGGCATTTGCGGAGTTCGACGTCGCGACCCAGAGCGCATCGCGTTCTGCCGGCGCGGAGGTCGCGCTGAGTCCCGCCCAGCGGTCGGCGATGATCTACGCGCTCGATCCCGAGCAGCGCGAGAGCGTGGTGGGGCGGTCGCTCGAGGCGGTGGCCGAGCTCGACGGGATCGATTTGGTGCTGTGGCTCGCCGAGCCTGATTCGGGCGAGGCCGCCATCCGCAGCGGCCGGGGCGAGCTGCGGTTCTCGCCGGGCGGAGACCTCGAGGACGGGCGCGGTGGCACCTGGAGCGTGGAGGGAGATCTCGCGACGATCCGCGCCGAGGTTCAGGATGGGCGGCTGCTGTGCACCGAGTACCCCGATGCGCTCGCCCGCGCATGGTCGGCGCTTCGTTGTCCCACGTCGGGCGACGTGCTCCTGTCGGCCGCCCCAGGGTTCGAGTTCGTGGACTGGGGCGGCGCCGATCACGTCGGCGGGGGCAGCCATGGCTCGATGCATCGCTCGGACTCGCTCGGGGCGATGTTGTGGTGCGGCACCGGCCCGGGCTCGCGAAAGGCGCGCGAGCAATGGTCGCTGCGCGACGTCGCGCCGATGGTTCGCAGCCACTTCGGGATCGAGGCCTCAAACGGCTCTGGGGCGGAGGATGTCGCGGATTAGGACCCGGTTAACCGCTGGGGTCCGGGCGACGTCGACCTGGCCGCTGCGGGTACATTCCGCCCGTGCCCGAAGAGTTGACGACCACGGCGTCGCAGATGACGACAGCTGCGCCGCTGACGTTTCGCGTCCGGGTGCGACACGGCGTACGCCGTACCCACAACTGGCTCCAGCTCGTTCGGTTCGCGGCGGTCGGGGCCACCGGGTACGTCGTCAACCTCGCGACGTTCGCACTGTGCGTGCACGCGATCGGGATCGACTACCGGATCTCGTCGGTGATCGCGTTCGTGGTCTCGGTCATCAACAACTTCTGGTGGAACCGCCACTGGACGTTCGGTGCGCGCGAGGAGCATCCGATGTTCCAAGCGGCCCGATTCTTCATGGTGTCGCTGCTCGCGTTCGGGTTCACCTACGTGATCCTGATTACGCTCGTGGGCGCCGGGATGCCGAAGGTCGTCTCGCAGGCGATCGCGATCGTGGCGGCGACGCCGCTGTCGTTCATCGGGCAGAAGCTCTGGAGCTTCCGGGCCTAGTACCAGCCCGCCGGGCGCTCCTGATCGCGTCCGTTATCGCCGCCGTAGTGGCGGTCACAGCGCCGGCGGCCTCCGCCTCAGGCACCGCCGGCACGACCGCTGCGGCGATCACGACAGTCCCGTCGACGAGCACGACGGTCGACCCGAACACCCCGGTGCTCGTCACAAAGGCCAACGTTCCGCCGCCTGGCTACCGGCTGACGGCGTCCCAGGTCGAGGCGATCGCGGCGAAGTCGCCGAAGATCAAGGCCGAGCTGCGCCGCCATCCCAACGCCGTGCCCTACGAGTACACCAAGGGCCCAGGGCGCTGGCAGGTCAGCTGGTTCTCGATCGGACACCCACAGGTCGAGCTGGCGCAGGTGTACGTCGACGACGCCAGCGCGACCATTACGGAGGCGTGGACGGGCTTTCAGGTGGCGTGGACGATGGCGCGCGGCTACCCGGGTGCATTCGGCCGCCGCGTCAACTCCTGGTATGTGTGGATCCCCCTCTGCGTGCTGTTCGTGGCGCCGTTTCTCCCGTGGCGCCGCCGGCCGTCGCTGCTCCACCTGGACCTGCTGGTCTTGGTGCTGTTCTCGGTCTCGTTGGCCTTCTTCAACCACGCGGAGATCGGGCTGTCGGTGCCGCTCGCGTACCCCTGCCTGCTGTACCTGCTGGCGCGGATGCTGCTGCTCGCGTTCGGGCGCGGACGTCCCCGCGAGCCGCTGCGCCTGCTTGTGCCGGCGCCGTGGCTGGCGGTCGCCGTCGTGTTCCTGGTCGGCTTCCGCGTGGGGCTGAACGTCACCGACTCAAACGTCATCGACGTCGGCTACGCGGGCGTGATCGGGGCCACGAAGCTGGTGCACGGTCAGCACCTGTACGGCGGCTGGCCGTCGGACAACGCCAACGGCGACACCTACGGGCCGGTCAACTACTACGCCTACGTCCCAGCCCGTGCGATCTTCGGGTGGAGCGGCAAGTGGGACAACCTGCCGGCGGCCCACGCCGCAGCGATCGCGTTCGACCTGCTGACGCTGCTTGGGCTGTACTTCCTGGGCCGGCGCATCCGCGGGCCGACGCTCGGGACCGCGCTCGCGTACGCGTGGGCCGCGTACCCGTTCTCGTTGTACGCGCTGAGCTCGAACAGCAACGATTCGTTGGTCGCGCTCCTGGTCGTGCTCGCGCTGCTGGCGATCCGCTCCGCACCCGGTAGGGCGGTCGCGGGCGCGCTTGCGACGTTCACGAAGTTCGCGCCGCTGGCGCTGGCGCCGCTGCTGCTGCGCGGAGCGGGACCGTGGCCGCGCAAGCGCGCGATCGTGGCGTTCGCGCTGACGTTCGTCGTGACATCGGTGGTCGTGATGCTCCCCGTACTGACGCAGGACAACCTGCACGCGTTCTGGCACGACTCGATCAGCTACCAGGCGCAGCGAGGCTCGCCGTTCTCGGTGTGGGGTCTGTGGGGCGGGCTCGGCGTCGAGCAGCATCTCGTGCAGGGAGCGGCCGCCGGGCTCGCACTGATCGTGGCGTTCGTTCCCCGCCGTCGCGACGTGGTCACCGTCGCGGCTCTAGGCGCGGCCGTGCTGATCGCGCTGCAGCTCGGGGTGACCCACTGGTTCTACCTCTACATCGTGTGGTTCTTCCCGCTGGTGATGGTGGCCGTGCTCGGCTTCCATCCCGAGCAAGTCGGCGCGTTGGAGATGGCTACACGATCCCGGGCGCCGGCTCCAGCACCTGCTCTATCGCCCGAGCCCGCATCGGCTCGCTCGCTGTGATCACGACCGCGTTGAGCCAGGGGTCGTCGGTGGAGGTCTCGAACCGGATCGGCATCTTGGTGGTCATCGCCTCGAGCGCCTGCTCGCGCTTGACCCCGATCACGCCGCCCCGGGGTCCCGTCATGCCGACGTCGGTGACGTAGGCGGTTCCGCCCGGCAGCACGCGTGCGTCGGCGGTGGGGATGTGGGTGTGCGTCCCGACCACCGCCGTGACCCGCCCATCGAGGTGCCACCCCATTCCCACCTTCTCGCTGGTGGCCTCCGCGTGCATGTCGACGAGCACATGGTCGGCCTTGCCCCGCAGCGCGTGCAGGGCCGCGTCGGCCTCGGTGAACGCGGGCCTCCCGGCGTTCATGAACAGGTTGCCCGACACCGACACCACCCCCAGCCGCACGCCGCCCTTGGTGACAACGCACCAACCATGGCCCGGCTGGCTCTTGAGGAAGTTGGCGGGGCGAATGATCGGGTCCACCTCGTCGAGGTAGCCGTAGATCTCGCGGTGGCGGTAGGTGTGGTTGCCAAGCGTGATCACGTCGACCCCTCCGGCGAACAGGTCCTCGGCGATCTTCGGGGTGATCCCGATGCCGCCCGCGGCGTTCTCGCCGTTGACCACGACGAAGTCCGGCGAGTAGCGATCTCGCAGTGACGGGAGCAGCGCCAACAGCGTGCGCTTGCCGATCCCACCGACGATGTCGCCGACGAACAGGATTTTGATGTCTTGTTTGGACACGTCCTCCACTGGCGCATACTTCCATTTGAATGCGTCTGAGGCTTCCCAGGCGATCGCGTGGCGAGCCGGACCCCGAGAATGGCGCACACGAGACGCGCGAGGACGGGCAATCCGACGAAGGGCCGCCCGAGCCCGAGGCGAGCGAGTTCGCCGTAGGCGCTGACCCCCGCGACTACGAGGGCGAGCCCCCCGATGGCGAGGACTCCGACGAGATCGCCGAGGAGTCCACCATGCCGACGGTCCCGCCGGTTGTGATCCCGCGATGGATCCAGCTGGTGCTGCTCCCGCTCGGGATCCTCGGTCTGTGGGCGCTTGCCCGTGCCGCCGGCACGGTCCTCCTGATCCTGCTGGTCGCGTCGGTCGTCGCGCTGATCCTCAACCCGCTGGTCCGGATGCTTGAGCGGGTCAAGGTGCCGCGCGGGCTTGCGATCGCGGCGGTGTACCTGAGCTGGGTCGCGGTCGTCGTCGGCATCGGCGTGGCGCTGTCCGAACCGGTCTCAAATCAGGTCAGTCACTTCCAGAACGACGTCCCGCACCTGGTCCGCCAGGCAAACCGCGACCTCGCAAATCTCCAGACGTTCCTCAACAATCACGGCATCAAGGTCCACATCCAGCAGCAGGGCCAGACCGCGCTCCAGACCCTGCAGAGGGACGCGCTCAAGCGCTCGGGCGACATCCTGTCGTTCTCGCGCGACCTGCTCCAGCAGATCGTCACGATCGGGTTCGACCTGGTGCTGATCCTCGTGCTGTCGATCTACCTGCTGGTCTATGGCAAACAGATCGGCGAGCTGGTGCGGCGGATCATGCCCGATGGCGATGGTACGCCCGACGACGACTTCCCGCTGCTGGTGCAGCGGGCGGTGTTCGGCTACGTCCGGGGCCAGATCCTGTTCAGCTTGATCATGGGCGCCAGCGCCGCGCTCGGGCTGTGGATCTTCGGGGTCGTCGGGATCTTCCCCGACGGGCAGCGCTTTGCGCTGTTCTTCGGGGCCTTCTACGGGCTGATGGAGTTCATCCCGTACATCGGTCCGATCATCGGGCCATTGCCGGCGATCCTGGTGGCGCTGTTCAACGACCCGGTCAGCGCCCTATGGGTGACGCTGATGTTCATCGCGCTGCAGCAATTCGAGGGCCATTTCGTCGCCCCGCAGGTGTTCCGGATCTCGCTGCGGATCAATCCGATCCTGATCATCCTGTCGCTGCTGCTCGGCTATGAGATCTACGGGATTGTGGGCGCGCTGATCGCGCTACCGATCGCGTCGGTGATCCGCGAGACCGTGCTGTACCTGCGCCGCCACACGGTGCTCGAGCCGTGGGATACCACGAACCCGTTCGCCCTGTTGAAGCCCCAGACGCAACCCGGCGTGTGCCCGGACTGCGGAGCCGCGGCGGGCTCTGACGATGCCTACTGCCGCTCTTGCGGGGCGTCGCTGGAGCCGCGCGTGCACGCACGAGGCTGAGTAGCCTCCACTCGTTGTCGACGAGCACCGACACCGGGCACCACGGCGCGACCCTGGCCGTCCGCGAGGTGACCAAGCGGTTCGGGTCGCGAACGGCGGTCGCCCCGATCAGCTTCGCGCTCGAGCCCGGTCAACTGGTCGGGATCATCGGTCCAAACGGAGCCGGCAAGACGACGCTGCTCTCGATTCTGGCGGGCGTCACTCCGGCCACGGCCGGCGAAGTGCTCAAGCCTGTCGGCAAGATCGGCTGGGTCCCGCAGCAGCCCGCTCTGTACTCCAAGCTCTCGGTGGCAGAGAACCTCCGTCTGTTCGCCCGGATGGAGAAGCTCGACGATCCCGAGAAAGCCGTCGGTCGGATGCTTGGGCAGACGGACTTGGAGGACCGTGCCGACGACGAGGTGGGTCGCCTGTCGGGCGGCAACCAGCAGCGCGTCAACATCGCCATCGGGCTTTTGTGCGCGCCCGCGGTGCTGCTGCTCGACGAGCCCTCGGCATCGCTTGACCCGCGTCAGCGCGAGCGACTGTGGGAGTTCATCGGTGGCCTGGCCGGGGGCGGCACGACCGTCGTGTTCTCCACCCACAACGTCGCCGAGGCCGAGCGCTACGCCGACCGGTTGCTGGTCCTGGTCGACGGCGACCTGCTGTTCACGGGCACGCCGGCCGAGCTCGAGCAGACCGTGGGCGGCGGCTCGCGCGACTTCGAGGCCGCTTTCGTCCGCTTCCTGCACGAGCGGGGACATTGATTCGGGCCGATGCGCTGGCTGTTCGTCAAGGACCTGCAGATCCTCAAGCGCTCGCCGCTGCTGGTCGGCCTGCTGGTCGTCTACCCGATCGCGCTCGCGCTGATGATCGGGTTCGCGCTGTCGAGCCCGCCGGGCAAGCCGACCGTGGCGATCCTCAACGAGGTGCCTCCCGGCCAGGGAACGCTCTCGTTCGGAGACCAGAGGATCAGCATCTCCCAGTACGCCAAGCAGCTGTTCGACTCGATCAAGCCGCTGAAGGTGAACTCGCGCGACGAGGCGATCTCGAAGGTGCGCTCCGGCGCCGCCGCGGCGGCGTTGATCGTCCCGTCCGACATCCCGGCACAGATCGAGAGTCTCGTAACCCAGGGGGTGGGCAACCCCACCGTCGAGCTGATCCTGAACTCCAAGGACCCGCTCGAGCGCCAGTTCGCCGAGCAGACGATCAACGCCCGCGTCAACGAGGTCGAGCAGGCGGTCTCCAAGCAGGTGCTGCGAGTCGCTATCAGCGACCTCCAGCAGGTGCTCAACGGCGGCAAGCTGCAGTTCCTGGGGCAGAGCGTGCCGTTGCTGGGGCTGCGCAACTCGAGGGAGATCATCCAAGGGACGATCGCGTCGCTGCCGCCTGACTCTCCGTTGCGCCCGGCGCTAAAGCAGGTTGCGAACTTCGCAAACGTGGCGATCCAGGGGCTCGGGTTCGCCTCCCCGGTGCTCGGCTCGATCGGCAAGCCGCTGACCGTCGAGACGACCCAGCTTGCCGGCAAGACCACGCCGACCGACACGTACGCCGCGGCGATCGCCGTGATCGTGTCGCTGATGTTCGTCGCGCTGCTTTTGGCCTCGGCTCTGCTGGCGATGGAGCGCTCCGAGAACGCCTACTCGCGCCTGATCCGCGGCCTGGTCTCGCCGTCTGGGCTGCTGTCGGAGAAGGTGGGGCTGTCGGCGGTGTGCGCGGGGGTTCTGACGTTGGCGATGGCGATGCTCGTGTCGCTGTTCGTGCATCTCGAATGGGCGCGATTCCCGCTGTGGGTGCTCGCACTCGCGTTTGCGGGGCTTGCGTTTGGTGCGCTCGGGGTCGCGATCGGGGGCATCGCGCGCGAGGTCAGCACCGCCTCGCTGATGGCGTTCCTGCTGTCGCTGCCGATCGCGTTCCTCGCCTTGGTCCCAGCCAATGCCGTGTCGGGCGGGCTGAAGTCGGTGCTCGATGCGATCTCGTTCTTCTTCCCGTTCAAGGCGGCGCTGCAGGCCGTCAACAACGCCTTCAGCGGGACCTCGCCGGAGATCTGGGGACCGTTGCTGCACCTGGCGGTTCTGGCTCTGGCGTTCGCGGCGCTGGCGCGGTTGGCGCTGCGGCGGTTCGCCTGAGGAGGGCCTCGGCCGGCCCGTCCTGTGGCCAGGTTGCCCGCTCAGGCCGGGCCCGGCACCCGCAAATCCCCCAAACGGACTCACACCCGAGAGAGGCTTTGGGCAAAACGCTCGCCCCACGAGGGAATCGCCCCGATACCGACTTCGAGGGGCCCTCGAGACGGGCGAATTACGGGTTCGGCTCGGCTAGCCGCCGGCGACGGTGCGCCTGAACAGCACGAAGCAGATCACGGCGACGATGATCGCGATTACCGGGATCGCCCCAGACAGGGAGGTGAAAAGCGCCAGCACGAAGGTGACCACGCCGATCAGCCCGGCCGTTCCGCCCGTCACCGCGAGCCGGTATGCGCGCTGCTCCCGGGCCCGCCTCGGGGTGTAGTTGCCGCGCTTCTGGATGTCTGCCATGCAATGCAGCCTATCGCGGCCGCCCCGGTACCACTAGGCTTGGCTCCGATGTCCGACGCAGACCGAACCTACATCCTGTTCTACGAATACGTCGATGACATGGCCGAGCGCCGCGGGCCGTACCGGGAGGCGCACCTCGATCACGTCCAGGCCCATAGGTACGAAGGCAACATCATCATGGCCGGCGCGCTCGGCGATCCGCCCACCGGCGCGGCGATCGTGTTCCGCGGCGTCGGCCCGGAGGGCATCGAGGTGTTCGTCAACGACGACCCCTATGTGAAGGCCGGTCTCGTGACGTCCTGGCGCACCGAGCTCTGGAACGTCCTGCCGTAGTCAAGTTGGCCGCCGGCGACCCGGCAGTATTCTCGGGAAAGAGCTGATGCCGTTTCCGCAGACCCGTCTTCGCCGCCTGCGCGCCACGCGCGCCCTCCGGGGCCTCGTTCGCGAGACGAACCTGGCGCCATCTGACTTCGTCTACCCGATGTTCGTCGCGCACGGGATCGACCGGCGCGAGCCGATCGAGGCCATGCCCGGCGTCGACCGGCTGTCGATCGCCCACGCCGTCGCCGAAGCCGGCGAGGCGGCGGAGCTCGGGATCCCGGCGGTGCTCCTGTTCGGTCTCCCGGCGGCCAAGGACGAAGAGGGATCGGGAGCCTGGGACGACGAGGGCGTCGTCCAGCTCGCGACCCGGGCGATCAAGGAGGCCCATCCCGACCTGATCGTGATCGCAGACCTGTGCCTGTGCGAGTACACCAGCCATGGTCACTGCGGGGTGGTGCGCGGCGACGGCGCGATCGACAACGACGCGACGCTTGAGCTGCTGGCACGCACGGCCACGTCGCAGGCCCGTGCTGGCGCCGACATCATCGCTCCCAGCGACATGATGGACGGCCGCGTCGGCGCGATCCGCGCCGCGCTCGACGAGGAAGGCCACACCGACACGCCGATCCTCGCGTATTCGGCGAAGTTTGCGTCGGCCTTCTACGGGCCGTTTCGCGAGGCCGCCGACTCGGCGCCCGCGTTCGGGGACCGGCGCAGCTACCAGATGGACCCGGCCAATGGCGACGAAGCGGTGCGCGAGGCGAGGCTCGACGTGCAGGAGGGAGCCGACATCGTGATGGTCAAGCCGGCGCTGCCCTATCTCGATCTGATCCGCCGCATCAAGGACGACACGGCGATGCCGGTGGCCGCCTACAACGTCAGCGGCGAATACGCGATGGTCAAGGCGGCCGCGGCCGCGGGCTACGTCGACGAGCGCGCCACCGTGCTCGAGAGCCTGACCTCGATCCGCCGCGCCGGGGCCGACATCGTCATCACCTACCACGCAAAGGACGCCGCACGATGGCTTCGATGAGCTCTGCATTCGGCCCCAAGCTACGAAGCCGCAAGCACGGCGCCGCGATCCCGCTCGACGAGCGCGACAAGCGCCTGCTCAACCTGATGCAGGGCTCGTTCCCGATCGCGCCGCGGCCCTACGAGCACGTTGCGGCTCAGGCCGAGATGAGCGAAGAGCAGGCGATCGCTCGCGTCGGGGAGCTGATCGAGCACCGGATCATCCGCCAGGTCACGCCGATCTTCGACACTCGCGCGCTGGGCTACTCGTCGATGCTCGTGGCCGCCAAGGTCGATGCGGAAAACCCGTGGCGCGCGGCCACGGTGATCAACGAGCACCCGGGCGTCTCACACAACTACCTGCGCAATCACGAGTTCAACATCTGGTTCACGATCGCCACCGAGCCCGACTCGCCGCTGGGCCTAGATCGCACGCTGGAAGTGCTCGGCGAGATCGCCGGCGCCGAGTCGATCCGTCAGCTTCCAACCCTGAAGCTCTTCAAGATCCGCATGGACCTGGAGATGGAGGGAGGCACCGACGCGTTGGCCAAGGCAGTCGAGGTCGCCCCACCCGCCGAGACCGAGCGCCAGCCCTACGACGAGCGCGACATCGCGGTGATCAAGGCCCTGCAAGGCGACATGCCGATCGTGTCCGAGCCCTACGCACGGGCCGCCGAGCAGCTCGGGATGGCGCAGGACGAGCTGCTCGCACATCTCGAGGCAATGCAGGAGCGCAGGCTGCTGCGTCGCGTGGCGGCGATCCTGTTTCACCGGCGCGCCGGCTTCAGCGCCAACGGCATGGGCGTCTGGAAGGTGCCCGACGACCGGGTCATGGAGCTGGGCCCACAGATGGCGGCGTTCCGCGGAATCTCGCACTGCTACCAGCGGCCCACCTACAAGGACTGGCCGTACTCGATCTTCACGATGGCGCACGGACGTTCCAAGGACGAATGCGATGCGATCCTCGATTCGATCGCCGACTCCACCGGGATCGACGAGCGCGCAACGCTGTACTCCTCGACCGAGTTCAAGAAGATCCGGCTGCTGTACTTCACCGAGGACTACCGGGACTGGGAACGCAAGCACGCCGGCGTGTGAGCCGCTCCGAAGACCTCTATCGCCGCGCGCTGTCGCTGCTGCCGGGCGGAGTCAACTCGCCTGTGCGCGCGATGCGTGCGATCGGGCGTGACCCGATCTTCATCGAGTCGGGCAACGGTGCGCTGATCCGCGACGTCGACGGCAACGAGTACGTGGACTGGGTCTGCTCGTGGGGCCCGCTGATCCTCGGCCACGCAAATCCGGCCGTGGTCGAGGCCGCCACCGCCGCGGGCGCGCGCGGCACCAGCTTCGGCGCGCCGACCGCCGCCGAAGTCCAACTCGCCGACGAAGTCGCGCGACGGATTCCGTCGGTGCAGATGTTGCGGATGACGTCCTCCGGCACCGAGGCGACGATGAGCGCGATCCGGCTCGCGCGCGCGGTCACGGGCCGCGAGCAGATCCTGAAGTTCTCGGGCGCCTACCACGGTCACGTCGACGGCTTGCTCGCCGAGGCCGGCTCGGGGCTGGCGACACAGGGCATCCCCGCCAGCCCCGGCGTTCCCCAAGCCGCCGCCGCGGCGACCGTGATCGTGCCCTGGAACGACGCCGAGGCGGTGATCGATGCCACCGAGCGCCACGAGTTCGCGGCGATCCTCGCCGAGCCGGTTCCGGCCAACATGGGCGTCGTGCCCCCGGCCCCGGGGTTCGTCGAGTTGTTGCGCGAGCGCGCCGACCACACCGGTGCGCTGCTCGTGTTCGACGAGGTGATCAGCGGCTTCCGGGTGGATCGCGGCGGCGCCCAGGCGACATATCCGTTCGTGCCCGACCTCACGATCCTCGGCAAGATCATCGGCGGCGGCTTCCCGGCCGCTGCCTACGGCGGGCCTCGGTTCCTGATGGAGCGGATCGCCCCGGCCGGTGACGTCTACCAGGCGGGGACGCTGTCGGGAAACCCGGTCGCGTGCGCCGCTGGATTGGCCACGATCACGCAGCTCAACAACGCCGCCTACGAACAGCTCGACAGCACCACGCAAAGACTGGCCGACGGTCTCCGCGGGGCCGCCCGCGACGCTGGCCGGCCGGTCCAGGTCCAGACCGCCAGAGGGCTCCTGACGGTGTTCTTCACCGACGAGCCCGTCCGCGACTATGCCGGTGCGGCGGCTTGCGATCTCGACGCGTACGGCGCCTGGTGCCGGGCGTTGCTTGATCGCGGCGTGTACCCGCCGGCGTCTCAGTTCGAGGCGTGGTTCCCGTCGCTCGCACATACCGACGCCGAGGTGGACCGCACGATCGAGGCGGCGCGTGCGGCCTTCGCGGAGATCGCATGAGCGAAGCATTCGTCGCCGAGCTTCGCCGTCAAGGAGGCGCCCTCGCCGAGCTCGCCGCGGCGCCCAAGACACCGTTCTTGGAACCGGGTCCGCCCCAGGTGGCGGCCGCAGGGCCGCGCGCCACCGGGCGCGAGCAAGACTACGAGCTACTGCTCGAGATGATCTACGAGGGATCGCGGCTTCACTACGGCGAGCCCAGGGTGATCCGGCCCAGCGACCCAGACTTGGCGCTGCTGCTCGGCGACCAGCTGTATGCCCTGGGACTGTCGCGCCTGGCCGAG
>DASSGR010000257.1:0-30380 GCA_035693425.1 Solirubrobacteraceae bacterium | reverse complement strand
CTCGACGGCTACGACTACCACCGCGGTCGCGCCGCGTTTGAACGCGACCACCAACGCGACGCCGAACACCAGCGCATGGGCTACCTCGTGATCCGCATCACCGCCAGACAACTCGCGCGCGAACCCGAAGCAATCCTCGTCCGGATCGCCACCGCCCTGGCCGAGCGCAGCGCCGCCGCCTGACCGCACGCCGCCGCGATAGGGTCACCAATCGATGGAGATCCAGCGACCAGGGCCCGGGGAGGAGCTCAACCTCGGTGAGGAGGCGGTCCCGCGCCGGGCAGCGACGGTGATCGTGCTGCGCGGTGGCTCCGAGGGCCTCGAGGTGCTGCTCGTCAAGCGCAACCCCGCCTCCAAGTTCATGGGCGGCGCGTGGGTGTTCCCCGGCGGCGCCGTCGACCGCAACGAGGGCGAGGGCCAACCGGCACTCAGGGCAGCAGCGCTCCGCGAACTCGACGAGGAGGCCGGCATCCAGCAGAACGACCCGGAAACGCTGATCCCGTTCAGCCGCTGGATCACGCCCGCCCAGGTCAAGATCCGGTTCGATACCTGGTTCTACCTGACGCCGCTGCCCGACGGCGCGACCGCAAAGATCGACGGCAACGAGATCGTCGACGCCCGCTGGTACGAGCCGCGCCAGGCGCTCGAGGCGGCAGGCCGCGGCGAGCTGCTGCTGGTGTTCCCCACGATCAAGCACCTTGAGCAGATCGCGCCGTTTGAATCGGCGCACGCGCTGATGCAGTACGCGACGGGCCGGGAAGTCCTGCCCGTGCAGCCGCGGGTGGTGATGCAGGGCGAAACGGCTCGCATTCTGCTGCCTGGCGAGCCCGGCTACGAGTAGGCTCGCGCCATGACAGCGTCCCTGCCAGACGACGTTCAGGCAGTCTTCGACCGGTTCATCACCACCGAGCTGACCACCGTCAACCAGGCCGGTCAGCCGATCACCTGGCCGGTGACCCCGTACTACTCGCTGGGTGACCAATGCATCGACGTCACGACCGGCCTGGGCTACCCCAAGAAGGCCAACGACGCCCGCGCCAACCCGCTCGTCTCGCTGCTGTTCTCCGACCCCACCGGCTCAGGCCTACAAGACCCTCCGATGGTCCTGGTCCAAGGCTGCGCGGACGTCGACGATCGCGATCTGGAGGCCAACCGCGATCGGTATGAGCGCGAGTCGCTCGAGAAGCTTCCGGCTACCGCCAGCATGCATCCGCCCGACCCGATCAAGCGGATGCTCACCTGGTACTACGCGCGGATCTACATCCACGTCCGTCCCGAGCGCGTGTATGTATGGCCACGCGCGCAGATCGCAGCCGAGCCGCAGCTGTACGACGCCCACATGGAGGAGGTTCGCTCCGGCCACTCTGAGGAGCCCGACCGCTTCCACGCCGACCCGGGCGGCGGCATCAGCGCCTGGGACGAGCGGCTGAGCGAGCTCGGCACGCGGTACCCCACTGCGGCCCTGTCGCTTGTGTCGCCCGATGGCTTCCCGTTCGCGGTGCGGGTGCCCGTGAGCATCGACGCGGCCGCCCGCTGGATCCAGATCGACGGTGAGCCCGAGGGGATCCCGTTTGCTCCCGGCCTCGCCTGCCTGACGGCCCACGAGCACGGCGAGGACTTCACCTGGCAGCAGAACTTCCAGGTCCGGGGCGACCTCAGGCTCGTTGACGGCGCCTGGGTGCTGGTGCCTCACAAGCTCGTCGGCGGGTTCGAGCTTCCGCGCTCGCGGCTGGCGGTCCTGCGCAGCAATGCCGCCAAGGCGCGACGCTTCCGCCGCACAGCGAAGCGAGAGCTGGCGCGCCGTGGCGGGTAGTGCCGCCAGCTCCGCGTCTCTAACCGTTGCGGTGACAGGCCCGACCGGCGACATCGGGCGCTCGCTGCTGCGGGCCCTAGACCGCTCCCGCGAGATCAAGGTCGTCAACGCGATGGCGCGCAGGCCGTTCGACCCCGCAGCGGCGGGGCTGCACAAGACGCGCTACCGCCAGGGTGACGTGCTCGACCGCGACAGCGTCGACCGCCTGGTCGCCGACGCCGACGTGGTCGTGCACCTCGCGTTCCTGATTCTCGGCGGACTCGCCGACACCGAGCGCATCAACATCGAGGGCTCACGCAACGTGTTCGCAGCGACCGTGGCCGCCAAGGCCAAGCGGCTGGTGTACGCGTCGTCGGTGGCTGCCTACGGCTTTCACGCCGACAACCCCGAGCACCTGACCGAGGACGTCGCTCCCCGCGGCACCGAACGGCATTACTACTCAGCGCAGAAGGCCAAGCTCGAGGGCGTCCTGAACGAGATCACCGCGGGCACCGCGACCGAGGCGTACGCGTTCCGCCCCTGCATCGTCGCGGGGCCTGACGCGCTGGCGTTGCTCGAGAACATCCCCTACATCCAGCTGTCGGACAAGATGCCCGGCCCGGTGTTGCGCGCCCTGGAGCTGATGCCGGCGCTCAAGCCGGTACTCCCGGACCCCGGCGTGCCCTTCCAGCTCGTCCATCATGACGACGTGGCGACCGCGCTTCGCGCCGCCGTCCTGGGACGCGGCGAGCCCGGCATCTACAACCTCGCCGGCCCTGGCGAGTTGACGATGTCCGACCTCGCGTCGGCGCTCAGCTGGTACAGCGTTCCGATGCCTGAGATCGCCGTCGACGCCGCCGCCGAGCTCGTGGCCCGCCTGCCGTTCGTGCCCGCCGAGGCCCAGTGGATCGAGGCAGTGCGTACGCCGGTGCTGATGGACACCGCCAAGGCGCGGCGCGAGCTGCGCTGGCGCCCGCGACACGACGCGCACCAGACGCTGCGCGACATGGTGGACGCGGCCCGGTCCGAGCAGCTGATCAGATGACTAGTGCACTAAGTGTCGGAGTTGAAGTCGGGCAGCCCGAGCGTCTCCAGCCAGTGGTTGACGGTGATGTTGAGCTGCGTGAACTCGCCCGTCCAGATCAGCACGCCCATCCCGATCAGCACCGCGCCACCCAGGCCGATCACGAGCGGGTAGTGGCGCTTGACGACCGTCAGGGCGGCGGTGGCCTTGCCGAACGCAAGGCCGGTGATCAGGAACGGGATCCCCAGCCCCGCGCAGTAGACCGCCAGCAGGAAGGCGCCGTGGGCGGCGGAGCCCGACACCCCGGTCGCGGTGATGATCGCTCCCAGGGTCGGCCCGGTGCACGGCGTCCAGGCGAGCGCGAACGCGACGCCGGTGAGGATCGGGCCGCCGCGACCGGCGCGCTGCATCAGCGAATCGACGTGCCATTCGCGCGACAGGCGGGGCACGAACGGTGCCAGTACGAACAGCACGCCCATCGCCACGATCACCGCCCCGGATACCTTCAGCGCGGTCGGGCCGGTGAGCGCCCCGTGCAGCGCCTGCTGGCCCAGCAGCCCGAGGGCGATGAAGATCACCGAGAAGCTGCCGACGAACGCCAGGCTCGGGCCGATCACGCGGGTCGCGCGAATGTCGGCCGGGGACACACCGGCAACGGCCGAGATGTAGCCCGGCACGAGCGGCAGAACGCACGGCGACAGGAACGAGATCAGCCCGGCCGCGAACGCAACCGGTATTCCAATGCCCGACGCAGGATCCATTCTTCGTGTGCTGAGGGTACCCCCTGCCCGCCCCCATTCGGCGCCGCAGCGTCGAACCAATCCGCCGCTAATGCGCCCCGACGGACCGCTCTGCCAGTGGTAGGTTTGCCGGAATGGCGACAACTACTGCTGCACTTCAAAACTTCATCAACGGTGAGTTCGTCGACCCGGCCGACGGACAGACCGAGCCGGTGGTCAACCCGGCGACCGGCGAGACCATCGCCCACGCCCCGCTGTCCACCGCAGAAGACGTAGATCGCGCGGTCAAGGCGGCTCGGGCCGCATACGAGGGCTGGTCCAAGACGACCCCCGGGGAGCGGGCGCTGGCCCTGATCAGGCTCGCGGACCTGATCGAAGAGCGCGCCGATGAGCTCGCGGAGCTCGAGTCAGACAACGCCGGCAAGCCGCTCGCCGCGTTCCGCGACGACGAGATCCCATTCATGGTCGACAATCTGCGCTTCTTCGCGGGCGCGGCCCGCTGTCTGCACGGCCCCACGGCCGGCGAGTACATGGGGGGCTACACGTCGATGATCCGCCGCGAGCCGATCGGCGTCATCGGGCAGATCTCACCGTGGAACTACCCCCTGATGATGGCCGTCTGGAAGATCGGCCCGGCGCTGGCTGCGGGCAACACGATCGTGCTCAAGCCAGCCGAGACGACCCCGCTGACCACGCTCAAGTTGGCCGAGTACGTGGCCGAGGTCACGCCCAACGGCGTGCTCAACGTGATCACCGGCCACGGCGACCCGGCCGGCCAGGCGCTCGTCACCCACACCGACGTGAACATGGTCTCGCTGACGGGATCGGTACAGACCGGCAAGTGGATCGCAAAGGCGGCGGCCGACACCCTCAAGCGGGTCCACCTCGAGCTCGGCGGCAAGGCGCCCGTGGTCGTGTTCGACGACGTCGACCTCGAGACGGCGCTGGAGACGATCGCCGGGACCGGCTACTACAACGCCGGGCAAGACTGCACGGCGGCGACCCGCGTGCTCGCCGGCTCGAAGATCCACGACGACTTCGTCTCCGGGCTGGTGGAGCAGGCCAACGGGCTGGTCATGGGCGACCTGCACTCCGAGGACACCACGCTTGGCCCGCTGAACTCCGCCCGGCAGCGCGAGCGCGTCGAGGGGTTCCTCGAGCGCAAGCCCGGCAACGCCGAGATCGCCACCGGCGGCAAGGAGCCCGACAAGCCAGGCTTCTGGCTCGAGCCCACGGTCGTGACCGGCCTGCGGCAGGACGACGAGATGATCCAGCGCGAGATCTTCGGACCGGTGATCACCGTCCAGCAGTTCTCCGACGAGGAGGAGGCGGTCAAGTGGGCCAACGGGACCCCATACGGCCTGGCCTCGTCGGTCTGGACGCGGGACGTGGGCCGCGCAATGCGCGTTGCAAACGCGCTGGAGTTCGGGTGCGTCTGGATCAACGACCACATCCCGCTGGCCTCCGAGATGCCCCACGGCGGCTTCAAGCAATCAGGCTATGGCAAGGACCTGAGCATGTATGCGCTCGAGGACTACACCGAGGTCAAGCATGTGATGGTGTCTTTGTCCTGACCGTCAGTAGCAACTTTCCCGTTGGCCACGCGTTAGAGTGAGCGCCAAGGGTTCCCAGTGGAAGCGTCAGCCCTCCAAGCTCCGGCAGCACTCCCTCGGGCTCGAGTATCCCTCGCGCCGCCGTTGCTTCGGTTGCGGTCCGACGAGCAGCTGGTGGCGTTGTTTCGGGCCGGTCATGACGACGCGTTCCGGGCGATCCACGATCGCTACCGCCAGCGGCTGTTCGGCTATACGCGCCAGATGCTGCCGGCACGCCAGGATGCGGAGGACGCCCTCCAGGACGTGTTCGTCCGTGCCTACTCGGGGCTCCGGGCCAGCCAGGGTCGGCTCGTCCTAAGGGCCTGGCTCTACCGGATCGCGCACAACCGCTGCATCGACGAGCTTCGTCGCCCCGCGCCGCCGTCGCCCGAGGTGCTCGAGCTCGTGCGTGCGCCCTCAGACGACCCGATCGCCGCGGCCGACCAACGTGAGTCGCTGCGGCGCCTGGTGATCGACGTGCGCCGGCTCCCTGAGCAGCAGCGGTCGGCGCTGCTGATGCGAGAGCTCGGCGGCATGGCATACGCGGACATGGCCGACGCGCTCGGTGTGTCGGTCCCCGCCGTGAAATCGCTCCTGGTTCGCGCCCGGATCGCCCTGGCTCAGGCGCTCGAGGCCCGCGACACCGCGTGCTCTGACATACGCGGGCAGCTGACGCTGGCCCACGACCGCGGCGTGCGGCCCAGCGGCACGGCCCGCCGCCACATGCGCGACTGCAGCCAGTGCAAGCACTTCCACACCGAGCTGCGCGGAATCAGCCGGCGGTTCGCAGCCCTGGCGCCGACGGTGGGACCGATGGGCGTTATCGCCAAGGTTCTCGGCATCGGCGGCGGCGGGGGCGCCGCGGCAAGCAGTGGCGCGATCGCCGCGGGCGGGGCTGCCGGGACCGGCGGCGCAATAGCGTCGGTCGGACTGTTCGCCACCGGAGCGGGTCACATCGCAACGCTGATCGCGGCGGCTGCCGTGACCGCTGGAGGAGCGGTGGAGATCCAGTCGTCAATCGCGCCGCACGCGCACCACGTGCGGCACACGCGCCCAGCTGCGACAGCACCGGCGGTGCCCAATGCGCAGCCCCAGCAGACGGCCGCTTCGTCTCAACCCGCTCCGGCCACATCATCCGCGCAGCAGACCGTGATCGTGCCCGCGCGCCGGTCATCGACCGTCACGCTGCCCGTCAGGCACAAGCAGGTACGTCATCGCCAGCAGGTTCCGGCGGGCCACATCACAGACCCGGCCGCGCAATCGCCCTCGAGCACCACCACGGGCGGCACCGACAGCTCCGGTACATCGTCGACGACAACCGACGGCAGCGGCACGCCAGACGGTTCGCTCGACGGGACGTCCGGGACTAACGGCAAGTCGACGACGACGACCACCACGACGACCGATCCGGCGACCGCGCTTGACCAGTCGAGCACCACGACGTCGACGACCGGCAACGGGAACCCGCCGACGACCTCGACGAGTTCGCCGGGCACGACGAGCCCCGGCGCCCCCACCACCGGGCCCGGGACGATCGTCACAGCAACGTCGAGCTCGTCGGCGCCGACCACGTCAGGCTCCGGCAACGGCGCTTGACGCCTCGGCTGGCACACCGGTGCACCAGCCGGTGATCACGGCTGGCACACTAGGTCGATCAACCGCTATCTCGAGCCTCTAGACCACGAAGAGGTCCTTGTCCGCCGAGGCCGGCGTTCGGGCCTCTTCACTTTCGTCGCCGTGCATTCCACCGTCCGCGGGCCGGCGCTCGGAGGATGTCGCATGTGGATGTACAAGGATTCGCGGGCAGCCCTGCGGGACGTGCTGCGCCTGTCGCGCGCCATGACCTCGAAGGCGGCCGTCGCGGACCTGCCGTTGGGAGGAGGCAAGGGGGTGATCATGGTGCCCAACGGCGGCCCCATGACCCGCGAGCGTCGCCACGCCGCTCTGCTCGACTTCGGCGACGCGGTCGCGGCCCTCCAGGGCCAGTACATCACCGCCGAGGACGTCGGAACGTCCAGTCGCGACATGAGCGTGATCGCGGAGCGGACCAAGTACGTGGCCGGGCTGTCGCGGCGACTCGGCGGCTCAGGCGACCCGAGCCCGTTCACTGCGCTGGGCGTGCACGTGGCGATCCGCGCTTGCTGCGAGCGGGTCTTCGAGTCGAGCTCACTTCGGGATCGCAAGATCTGCGTGATCGGCCTCGGCCATGTGGGCTCGCGCGTGGCGAAGCTATGTGCCAAGGACGGGGCGAAGCTGGTGGTCGCCGATGTCGATCGCAGCAAGCGGAAGCTCGCCGAGGAGCTCGGCGCGAGTTGGACGACTCCTACGCGGGCGCTCGACGCCAAGGTCGACGTACTGGCGCCGTGTGCACTGGGAGGGTTCCTCGACGACGAGACCGTGCCGCGGCTGCGCTGCCGGATCATCGCCGGCGCCGCCAACAATCAACTGGCCGACGACCGCATCGCCGACCTTCTCGCCGACCGGCAGATCCTGTGGGCCCCAGACTTCGTCGTCAACGCAGGCGGCATCATCAACATCGTCGAAGAGCTCGACGAGTACAACCCTGCAAATGCCCGCAGGCGCGTGCGCCGGATCGCCGGCACGCTCGGCGAGATCTTCGACCACGCCGAGAAGATGTCCGTGACGCCGCTGGCCGCCGCCAACGAGCTCGCACGCGAGCGCCTGCGCGGCTAGGTGGTACACGCGGCCGCGATTCAGCGTAGCCAGTCGGGCCGGGCCGGACGCTCCACGCCGTCGGGAAGCCTCGCCTCGTCGGCGAGCTTGTCCAGGTGCGCCGCCAGCGTGACGGTCGCGGCCATCCGCAGCCGAGGCGGGGCGTCGTCCCAGACCTCGTCGAGCAAGTCGTCGGCGCTCCGCTTGCCGGCGTCCAGCGCCGCGACCAGCCGTCGCTCCCGGTCCAGCCGATGCGCGATGTACTCGTCGAGCTTGGAGGCGGGATCGCCGACCGGCGGTCCGTGCCCCGGCCCGATCACCGCGAGCTCGCGGCGGCGCAGCTTCGCCAGGCCGTCGAGGTAGGAGGCCAGCGCTCCGGGGTCCGGCGCGATGAACACGCTTCCTTCGCCGAGCACCGCGTCGCCCGTCAGAGCCACGTCGCCGACGACATAAGCGAGATGGTCAGGCGCATGGCCAGGGGTCGCGACCGCTTCGAACGGCCCCACCCGGCTTGCGTCGGCAAGCAGTACGTCGACGTCTCCGCGGGCCGCCGCCAGCGGCGCCCCCGCAAACCGCGCCCGCATCGCCGGCACCGCCTCTGAGTGGTCGGCGTGGTCGTGGGTCAGGACGATCCCGCCCAGCCCGCCGCGACGCTCGAGCTCCTCGGTCACTGCGGCGAGGTGCTCGTCGAGCGCGGGTCCGGGGTCGACCAGCCAGGCCGGATCGCGGCCGACGATCCAAGTGTTGGTGCCCGAGAGCGTGAACGGTCCCGGGTTGGCAGCCCGGATCCCGACGATCTCGCCGCCCGGCAGCTCGAGCCTGGTCACGCCCTGACCGAAGTCTCTGCCTGTGTGGCCGGCCAGCCGTTGCGCTGCCAGGTGCCGACGCCTCCGCCGGCGACGTGGACGACGTGGGCGGCGCCGTGCAGCGCCAGTAGCGACGCCGCAACCGCGCTGCGCTGCCCCGACGCGCAGATCACCGCCACGGGCCTGGCCGGGTCGATCCCGTCGGGGATGCCGGTCACGTCGTGGTACGGCACGTGGATCGAGCCGGGAATGTGCCCCTCGTCCCATTCCTGGCGCTCGCGCACGTCGAGCACCTGCAGCTTGTCGCGCTGGGCGTACAGGGTGGAGACGTCGATTCGCGCGAGCGAGTCCGTCGGCAGCGAAAGCGCGTGCCAGGTGTGCATTCCGCCTTTCAGATAGCCGGCGACCTTGTCGATCCCGACGGACACTGCGAGCTGCGCCGCCCGGGCGGCGTCCGCGTCGCCCTCTCCGACGAACATGATTTCCTTGTCGCGGCCGGCGATCCACGCCAGTTTGGTCCCAAAGCCCGCCCGCACCACCGGATCGCACACGGCTCCGGGAATGTGGGCCGCGTCATAGGCGTCGTCGTCGCGCACGTCGACGAGCAGAGCGCCGGTTGCCTGCTTTCGCTCCACGTCGCCCGTGGCCAGCGGCGGCGCGTCGAAACCGCGGGTGCGCAGGGGACCCCGGTTGATCGCCACGATCTCCTTGAAGTTCGGCGGCTGAGGACGAAGCTGGGCGGTGGCGGCGCGCACGAATGCGTCCTCGTCCTCGAGCTGGAGCAGGCGGTTGTGGTGGCGCTCGAACGCGATCGTCGAGCTGACCTTCATGTCCATCGCCGGGCCCCCGCACAGCGAGCCGCCCACGTGGCCCGGCCACACCTCGCATTCCCCGGGGAGCGCCAGCAGCTTGCCGTGCAGCGAATGGAAGATCCCATGGGCTCCCTCCTCGGTCTCGACCGCGAGGTCGGGGCGCGCGATATCGCCGACAAACAAGCTGTCCCCGCTGAGCACGGCCCAGGGCTCGAGGCCCCTGGCCCGGTCGATGAGGGCGAACGCGGTGTGCTCGGGCCGGTGTCCGGGCGTGTGCATGGCGCGGATCGTGACGGTGCCCAGTTCGAGCTCCCAGCCGTCGCCGAACGGCTCATGGATGTAGTCCGGCGCCGCCAACCGGTGGATGTGGATCGTCGCGCCGGTCGCGTCAGCGAGCCGTCCGTGGCCGGAGACGTGATCGGCGTGATTGTGGGTCTCGAGGATGTGCTCGATCTGCACGCCCATGTAGCGGGCCATCGCTAGGTAGTCCTCGACGTCGAGCTTTGGGTCAATCACTGCGGCAACGCCGGCGTCGTCATCGCCCACCAGGTAGGACCCGCAGCCGAGGTCTTCCTGGATGAACTGGCGGAAGATCATCGAGGCGCACCGACCACAAGCACCGCATCGAGCTCGGCGAGTTGGCGGCGCAAGCCGCCGCACACGTGCTCGCACAGCTCGAACACGCCGTCGTCGGCGATCGCGTATCGGGCCGACGTTCCCTGCTTGGTCCGCCTGACGATCCCTGCCTGGAGCAGGACGCCGAGGTGCTTTGAGACGTTCTGCTGCGAGGCGCCAAGCGCCTCGTGGAGCTCGGTGACGGTGGCATCGTGCTCGCGCAGTAGGTCGAGCAGCCTGATCCGTGTGGGCTCCCCGAGCACGCGGAATCGCCGTGCGATCAGATCGACGAGCGGCTCGGGCAGAGGATGCGGGATCGCTGCTTCGTTGACGGTGTCCGCGGTCACTGCAGCCAAACTATCACAACTTCTTGGTTGTGTAGTTGAAGCAATTGCAGTAGGCTTTGCGCTGCTTCCGTGGACTAAACCGCTCGAATCGCTGATACAAGTTTTCTTGCTTTTGAGCTGGGAATAACTGGGGCCTAGCGGTCCGCGTTGCGTGGGACGGCTGTACGCAGGGGTATAGCCACGGTTCGGCGACGCGTCCGCCTCCGGCGGGACTCTTGGCAGGGAAATGTCGCGGGGCGGTGTCCGGTAACGCGCGTCCGCAAATCCAGGCACACATAGTGAAAGGGCAACCATGCTCGCCTCGAGAGGTTCGGCAGTACGCGCGATGCTGCGCGCAGGGATCGCGGCGCTCGCAATCGCGCTCGTGTTGGCGCCGGTCGCGGTCAGCAAGTCCACCGGAAAGCCGGTGGCCGTCACCGCGCACGCGGGCGACAAGGCTACGCTGACGCTCAGCGGCGCCACGTCGCGCGCGCTCAAGAAGGCGCACGTGACGATTCAGGCCGTCAAGCCTTCCACTCACAAGAAGAGCACCTTCACCCTCCCGACCAAGTCGGGACGCTGGAACTTCACTGCCGCCAACGGCACGTTGAACCTCAAGGGCAGCTTGCGCGTGAAGCGGGGCAAGCGCGCGCAGCAGCTCGGCACGATGGTGTTCTCCCGCGGCGCCAAGGGCGGTGCACAGCTCACGGTCAAGGTGCACGGCAAGAAGCTGAAGATCTTCACCATGGCCAAGAAGGGCGCCAAGGCCAAGACGAAGGGCGACCGCCAGACGGTCTCCAAGTTCACCGTCACGCTCACCAAGCAGGCCGCGACGCTGCTCAATAAGGCGCTCAAGCACAAGGTGTTCCGAGCCAAGCAGAAGCTCGGCTCCTTCCAGGTGACGGTCAGCAGTACGAAGCCCGCCCCGGGTGCCGGTGCCCCAGGTGCCGCGCCGTCGTCGGGCGTCGGCATCTCGTTCGCGAGGGCGCTGGACAGCATCCCCGGGCTGAGCGTCACGCCCTTGGGAGACGCGTCCGGGACGCTGCCGGCCCCGCTTGGCACGACGCCGATCCCCGTGCTCGACGGGACCTCGGTGACGCTCCCCCTCAACGGTGGCACAGCTGGCCTGTCGTTCGCCAACGGTATCCTGACCGGCACGCTCCCGCTGAGCGGCGGCATCCAGCTCGACAACGGCCAGGCGTCGGTGACGGTCACCAACCCGACGCTGACGCTCGGCACGGCCACCGAGGGCTCGACGCTCAGCGCCTCGCTCAACGGCGGCCCTGAGGTCAAGCTGTTCGACCTCGACACCAATCAGCTGTTGCAGAGCGCGACGCCGAACGGCGGCCTTGACCTCCAAGGGCTGCTCGCGACGCTGTCGTCCGAGGGCGCCGCGTCGCTGAACCAGGCGCTGGGCACCGACGCATTCACGACGGGGCAGCCGATCGGCGGCCTGACCGTGATCCTCCCCAACTCTCCGGGGTCGTAGGTCGGGCGGCCCACACGGTCACGCGCAACGAGTCGGCTGCTTGCGGCCCCGCCGAGTTCCCAAGCGCTCGGCGGGGCCGTAGCACTTTCGGGGTCCGCGCCCGTGCATCGTGATCGCTGGACGGCGACAATTTGGAGTCGCATGACCGATTTCACCCAGCTGCCCGAAGACCTGCCCGTCCCCGAGGATGACGGGGCGGCCAATCACCTGCCGGGCCGCCAGGTCCCGAACGTCACGCTCGCGGCGACGTCCGGCGAAGCGGTTGCGCTCGGCGAGCTCGGACCGGGCCGCACAATCGTCTACATCTACCCGATGACCGGTCAGCCCGACGTCGCCTTGCCGGACGGCTGGGACGCCATCCCGGGCGCCCGCGGGTGCACGACCGAGGCGTGTGACTTCCGCGACCACCACGCCGAGCTTCTTGGGGCCGGCGCGGCGAGAGTGTTCGGGCTGTCGAGCCAGGACACCGACTATCAGCGCGAGATGGTCGAGCGCTTGGGGCTCCCCTTCGGCGTGCTCTCGGATCCCGATCTGATCCTCGCCGACCGGCTGGCGCTGCCGACGTTCCAGGCTGCCGGGACGACGCTCTACAAGCGCATCACGCTCGTGATCGGCGACCACGCGATCGAGCACGTCTTCTACCCGATCTTCCCGCCCAACGAGCACGCCCGGGAAGTCCTGCACTGGCTGCGTGACGCGGCCTCTCCATCGGCGTAGGCTGATCACATGGGCGCGCACGTGTGGTCGTTCTTGCCGGTTGCGGCGGTGTTGATCATCGTCCCCGGCCCCGACACGGCCCTGGTGACCAAGAATGCTTTGCTTCATGGCCGGCGAGCGGCCCTGGGGACCGCACTGGGAGTGAACCTCGGCCTGGTCGTCTGGACCCTCGCCGCCGCACTTGGATTGGCGGCGGTGGTGCGCGCCTCCGCGGTTGCGTTCACCGCACTGAAGCTGGTCGGCGCCGCCTACCTGATCTGGCTCGGCGTGCAGGCGCTTGCAACCGCGCGGCGCCACTCTGCGACCGCCGTTGCCGGCGGCGCTGTTCGGTCCCGCCGCCTCGGCGGCCTGGCAGGGTTTCGCCAGGGTCTGACGAGCGACCTCTCCAACCCCAAGATCGCGGTCCTGTTCACGAGCCTGCTGCCGCAGTTCGTCGCGGCCCGATCACCGACACTCATGCCGTTCCTGCTCCTGGGCACGATTTTCGTGGCGATGACCCTGATCTGGCTGTGCGGCTACGCGCTCGTTGCCGTCAAGGCCTCGGAGACGCTGCGCCGCCCATCGATCGCTGAGGCGATTGAGCGGTTCACCGGCATCGTGCTGATCGGGTTCGGTGTGCGGCTGGCGACGGAGTCGCGTTAGCGCGAACGGCGGTACGCGGCGATCACGACACCCGTGTTCGTCGTCACGGCGTCCGTGAGCTCCAACTCCGCGGACTGTCCGGCACCGAACAGCCGGCGCCCCGAGCCGAGCACGACGGGGTGGATCATCAGCAGGTACTCATCGATCAGCTCGACCGCGATCAGCGCCCCGATCAGCTCGCCGCTTCCGAACATCGTCAGGGTGCCGTCCCGCTGTTGCTTGAGCTTGGCCACGTGCTCGGCTGCGTCGCCGGATAGGAGGATCGAGTTGTCCCACGGCAGCGGCTCGGCCAGCGACCGGGAGGCCACGTACTTCGTCGTGTTCGTCAGCGCCTCGGAGAACGGGTTGCCGGTTCGTTTGGGCCACACCTCGTAGAAGTCCTCATACGTGCGCCGGCCGAACAGGAACGCGCGGTCGCCGGTCATCCGCTCGCCGATCTTGGCCGCCATCAGCTCGTCGTTGCGCGCCATCGCCCAGCCGCCGTGCGCAAAGCCGTCGCGCGTGTCCTCGTCGGGACGCGCGGGCGCCTGCATCACACCGTCGAGCGTGACGTGGTTGACAACGAGAACCTTTGCCATGTCGTGCTCCGTTCTCTAACAGCAGTCGCTCGAGCACCGATGCTCGGAGCCGGCGAGCGACGCGGTGCAACAGGAGTGCCCGCGCCACGCGTCCCTGCCTTCTTTTGCAGCAACGGCGCCAATGCCGAGCGCCGTCAGCGGGTCAGCCCACCACCAGCCAAACACTGCGTTGACGGCCAGGCCGACCAGCAACCCGGCGGACAGGTAAGCGCACAGCATCGTCTGGCGGCTCTCGCTGCCCACAGCGGATGAGCCGAGGGCGTCCGCGACGCGCCGCTTGGCGATCGCGAGCGGCGGCATGGTCGCGAGGGTCACGACCGAGAGACCGATACCGACCCAGCTGACCTCGGGATGACGGCCTGCGGCAAGCGTGTAGATCGCCTCGTAGGCGACATACACGCTGAGCACGTAGAAGGAAACGGCGATCAGCTGCTGTGCGCGGCGCTCGCCCAGCCGACTCGAAAGCCGCCAGAGCACGATCACACCAGCGAGCAACTCGATCAGCGAGTCCGCGCCAAACCCGACAAGCGCAATCGATCCGGCGATCACCCCCGCGCCGATCGCCACGGCGGCCTCGACCGCGTGCCACCCAAGCCCCACCCAAGCCAGCAATCTCGCTCGAGCAGCCGCGAGCGCGTGAGGATCCCCCGCGGGCGACGGCACGGTCGTGGGCAGGACAGGCAGCTCGCCAGGCTTTGCGCTCACGCCGGCACCTTCCCATCGAGCACGGCGTCGACGAGTGCCCGGCCGCCGTCGGTCAGCTCGTAGAGCACCATCTTCCCGTCGCGGCGCGAACGCACGAGCCCAGCGGCGCGCAGCGCGCGCACATGGTGGGAGACGAGGTTCTCCGCGCGCTCGACCACCCAGCTCAGATCGCACACGCACAGCTCACCGCCGTCGCGCAACGCGGCAGCGATCGTCAGCCGAGTCGGATCCCCGAGCGCCTTGGCGCCCCGGGCAAGCCGCTTGAAAACGTGCTCGTCCAGACGCGCGCGGCGCAGAGACTCCGCGCGCGGGAGATCGAGGCAAAGCAGGTCGCAGCGATCATCAGACACGAAATCATCCTAACGCTCGTTGCTTTGTCCGCGCCGACGCCCGCGCCACCATCGCCACCACAGCTCCCGCGCCGGTCATCATGTAGGGCATGTCGAGTGAGGCC
Organism: Solirubrobacteraceae bacterium; assembly: GCA_035693425.1. Lineage (GTDB taxonomy): Bacteria > Actinomycetota > Thermoleophilia > Solirubrobacterales > Solirubrobacteraceae > Palsa-465. Next base: position 15,415 of record DASSGR010000257.1, on the reverse strand, counting down.
GACGCGCACGCCTTCTGGCTGCGTGCGCCCGGCATTGGCGAGATCCGGCCGGTCACGCTGCCCGAGCCGGGGCGTGACGAGGTGATGGTTCGCACCGTGCGGTCCGGCGTCAGTCGAGGCACCGAGACGCTGGTGTTTCGAGGCGGCGTGCCGCCGGGTCAGTACGCCGCCATGCGGGCGCCATTTCAGGAGGGGGACTTCCCGGGGCCGGTCAAGTACGGCTACCTCAACGTCGGCGCCGTGGAGCAGGGACCGGAGGAGCTGTGCGGCCGCACGGTCTTCTGCCTGTACCCGCACCAGAGTGCCTACGTGGTCCCGGCCCGCGCGGTCACCGTCGTGCCCGACGACGTGCCACCCGCTCGTGCCGTCCTCGCGGGCACCGTCGAGACGGCCGTCAACGCCGTGTGGGACGCCGGACCAATGCTCGGCGACCGGGTCGCCGTCGTCGGCGCCGGCATGGTCGGCTGCTGTGTCGCGCGCCTGCTCAGCCGGTTCCCGGCGGTGCATGTCACGCTCGTCGACGTCGATCCCGGCCGCGCCGAGGTCGCCGCCGCGCTCGGCGTCGATTTCGCGCTGCCCCCTGACGCGGCCGGCGACTGCGACGTTGTGGTGCACGCCAGCGCGACGTCCGCCGGGCTCCAGCGGTCGCTCGAGCTGCTCGCGCCCGAGGGCACGGTTATCGAGCTCAGCTGGTACGGCGACGACGAGGTCCGACTGTCGCTGGGAGGCGCGTTTCACTCGAGCCGCCTCGGCATCCGCGCCAGCCAGGTCGGCACCATCTCCCCTGCCCGTGCCGGGCGCCGCACGACCGCCGACCGGTTGGCAATCGCACTGCAGCTGCTACGCGACCCGGCCTTCGACGCGCTCGTCACCGGGCAGTCCCACTTCTCGGAGCTCCCCGATGTGATGGCGCGGCTGGCCGCGGGGAGCCTGCCGGCGCTGTGCCACACGATCACCTACGACGGGAGGTAGCCCGGTGTTCAGCGTGACCGTTCGCGATCACATGATGATCGCCCACAGCTTCAAGGGCGAGGTGTTCGGGCCCGCACAGCAACTGCACGGCGCGACCTACGTCGTCGACGCGACGTTCCGGCGCGCGGAGCTCGACGCCGACAACATCGTCGTCGACATCGGCCGCGCATCCGAAGAGCTGCACGCCGTGCTGGCCGAGCTCACCTACCGCAACCTCGACGACGACAGTGCGTTTGCCGGTGTGAACACCTCGACCGAGGTGCTCGCCAAAGTCGTGGCCGACCGGCTGGCGGACCGGATCACGGCCGGCGCCCTCGGAGACGGCGCTCGCGCGCTCGACGGATTGGTCGTCACGCTGCACGAGTCGCACATCGCCTGGGCGAGCTACGAGCGGCCACTGTGATGACGGTTCACGCCGTCCTGCCGGACGGCGTCGACGACCCGGCCCGGCCGAGCGGTGGCAATGTGTACGACCGTCACGTCTGCCGCGGCCTCTCTGCGCTCGGCTGGGCGGTCCATGAGCATGCCGTGCACGGCTTCTGGGACCGGCCGGACGCGACGGCGTTCGCCGGCCTCGCCGGCGTCCTGAAGGAGATCCCCGACGGCGCCGTCGTGCTGCTCGACGGGCTGGTCGCGTCGACGGCGCCCGAGGTGCTCGTGCCGCAGGCACGCCGGTTGCGGCTGGTCGTGCTCGTGCACATGCCGCTCGGCGACCGCCCGCGACACGACGACGCGCGCACGCTAGAGGGCATGGTGCTCTCGGCTGCCGCCGCCGTCGTGTCGACCAGCGCGTGGGCGAAGAGCCGGTTAGTCGAGCTGTACGCGCTGCCCCCCGACCGCGTGCACGTCGCGCCGCCGGCAGTCGACGCCGCCGAGCTGGCGTCCGGCACCGCCACCGGCGGAGCGCTGCTTTGCGTCGCGGCGGTGACCTTCGACAAGGGCCACGACGTGCTGCTCGATGCGCTGACGACGATCTCGGATCAGGCGTGGAGCTGCGTGTGCGTCGGCCGGCTGGACCGAGATCGGGCGTTCGTGGACTCGGTCCGTCGCCGCTCGATGAACGGCGGGCTCGTCGACCGCGTGCAGTTCCCAGGACCACGGAGCGGAGCCGAGCTTGATCGCAGCTACGCCGCCGCGGACGTGATGGTGCTCCCGTCGCGCGCCGAGACGTACGGCATGGTCGTCGTCGAGGCACTGGCGCGAGGCCTGCCGGTCATCGCCGCCGACGTCGGAGGGCTGACCGAGGCCCTGGGTCACGGCGCCGGCGGGATCCGGCCCGGGCTGCTCGTCCCCCCCGACGACGCCCGCGCACTCGCGGCGGCGCTCCGGTCGTGGCTCGTCGACGTGCAGCTCCGGGCGCGGCTGCGCCGGGCCGCGCTCGAGCGGCGCGAGTCGCTGCCGGATTGGTCGAGCACCACGTCGGTCCTCGCGGCGGTCCTGGCGGGGGCTTCGCGATGAGCGATGAGGTCATCCGGGTGAGCAATGGATGGCTCGCGTTGCGCGAGCCCGCCGACGCCGCCGCCCGTTCGCGCGAGCTTGCCGAGCACCTCGCGAGTCGGCTCCCCGCGAGCGGCCGTTGGGTGATCCACGACCTCGGGGGCGGCACCGGGGCGATGGGCCGCTGGCTCGCGCCACTGTTGCCCGCGCCGCAGCACTGGGTCGTACACGACCGGGACGCACAGCTGCTTGCGCACGCAGCCGCCGACGTCCCGGGCGCGGCCGCCGACGGGGGCGCGGTCACCGTCGAGACCAAGCAGTCCGATATCACCCGGCTGCAGCCGGGCGATCTGGCCGATGCAACGCTGATCACCGCCTCGGCGCTTCTGGACATGCTGACCGAGGAGGAGCTCGCGCGGATGATCGATGCCTGTGCCGCCGCAGGCTGTCGGATCCTGCTCGCGATGTCGGTCGTCGGTCGTGTCGGGCTGACTCCGGCGGATCCCCTGGACCGCCTCGTGGCCGCTGCGTTCGATGCCCACCAACGCCGCCCGACCGAGCGTGGGCAGTTACTTGGACCCGACGCCGCGGCGGTCGCCGCCGAGCAGTTCGCCCGGCTGGGCGCTGAGGTACTCGTCCGGTCCAGTCCCTGGCGACTCGGCCCCTCACACGCAGATCTGGCAGCGGTGTGGCTCACCGGATGGGTGGATGCTGCGTGCGAGCAGCAGCCCGGGCTGACCGCCGAAGCCGAGGCCTATGCGCGCCGGCGCTTGGCGCAGGCGGCAGCCGGGCAGCTCGAGGTCACCGTCGACCACGCCGACCTGCTCGCCCTGCCCGGTAGGCGCCGTCGGCGCGGTCAGTCGGTCTGAAACCGCGGCGAGAGGGCGTAGCGCAGCAGCACCACGTCGCCGATCTGGCGGACCTCGGCGAGCGCCGCGCGCCGGCCGGGATGCCACGGGAAATGACCGTCGCTCACGAACCGCGTCGCCCGGGAGTCCCCGACGAAGAAGGGAGCGACGACCAACTGCAGCTCATCGGCGAGGTTGTCTGTGAGGAACTGCGTGTGCATCTTACCGCCGCCCTCGACCATCAAGCGGTTCACACCGCGGGCGCCGAGGTCCTCGCTCAGGCGGCGCATCTTGACCCGGCGGCCGCCGTCGACCACGGTCGCCACCTCCCCGAGCCGCGAGCGAGCGTCGCCTACGCGAGGGCTCACGCAGTACACGAGCTTCTCGGCGTCGCCGGTAGTGAAGAAGTCTGCGCGGGGATCCAACTCGACGCGTTCGGTCACGGTGACCTTGATCGGCGATGGCGGGAGCCCACGAGCGGTCCGGGCCTCGCGGCGGTTCTCTGAGCGCACCAGCAGCCGCGGGTTGTCGCTGCGCACGGTGGCCGCCCCCACGAGGATCGCGTCGCAGGAGGCGCGCACAGCGTCGACCCGGTCGAAGTCGGCGTCGTTGGACAGCTCCAGGCGGCGGGGCGACGCGCTCCCCAAATAGCCGTCGATCGACATGCCGCAGCTCAACAGGATGTAGGGGCGGTCAGACATTTGCTGCTGTCTGGGGCAGCGGCCGCGGGCTGGTTTCGGGAAGCCGGATACCACGGAACCATGCCACCACCAGGACGACTGCGCCAGGCAGGCAGGCGACAAACACGATCACGCCGTACACGACGGCGGTGGTGACCCCTTGTTGCACGCCCAGGCCGGCCGCACCGAACGCCCATGCCGCGATGCCCTCGCGCGGGCCCCAGCCCGCGGCGCTGGGCAGCACCATCCCGGTCATCGCCAGCAGCGCAATCGGCAGCAGCTGGGACGCCGGCGCGGTGCTGCCGGCGGTCCGTGCGGCGATCATGAAGGTGGCCGCGTGGCCCGCGACGACCACCACAGAGGCGAGCGTGATGCCCCTCCACGCTCCGCGCGAAAGCAGCGCGTCGCGGAGGTCGCGGCCCAGTGCGGTCCGGATGCGCGCCGGCACGGACCGGTCGCCGCCTGGGACTGCTCTCGCCACGAGCACCACGGCGAACACCGCCACGACGGCTCCGACCGCCACCACCGGCATGGCCGAGCTCACCGGCGACGGCAGCACGAGCAGGACGACCACCGTCAGGACGAACTGCACAGCCTGCCCGGCTGTGCGTTCCCACGCGACGGCCCGCAACCCGCGACCCACGTCGCGCGCGTCACGCCCATGGCTGACCCCGCGGTGCACGTCGCCCACGACCCCGCCGGGCAGCGTGACGTTCAGGAACTGCGACCGGTAGTAGGCCGCCACGGCAGCAGGCAGCGGGAGGCCGACCCCCAGGCCCCCGGCCACGATCTTCCACCGCCACGCGGCACACACGGTGGTCAGCACCGCGATGCCGGCCGCTTCCGCGAGCCCCCGGCCGTCGACCATCCGCAGGCCGTCGAGGAACGGCCCCGTGCCCAGGCGCCAGATCAGGATGGCCAGCACCAGAAGCGGCACAATGAAGCGGCCCCACGCCCACAAAGCCCTGCGGTTCACACCGGCGCCCCTTGTGCTCGCGGGAGCCGCAGCCGGGGAGACCGGGGAGCGCTCCGCCCGCGCAAGAAGGGCTTCTCGAACACCGACGCGAACAGCCGCGCGAACACGATCGTCAGCGGGAGCACGATCGCGAGCGAGACGAGGAATGCGGGCACGCCCGGACTCACGCGGCCGGCGACGATCTTTACGTAGACGATGGCGACGATCGGAGCATGCGTCAGGTACAAGCTGTACGACGACAAGCCGAGCTTGCGGACCGGCTTGGCGTCAAGCACGCGCAGGAGCGGGGCTGGATGTCCGGTGGCCAAAGCTGCGAACAGGCACGCGATTGCTGGGCCCAGCGCGATGTCGACCCAGAACAGATGGTCGAGCGTCCAAACCGAACCCTGCCACCAGATCGTCGCGAGCACCGGCGCCGCGGCGGCGAGCGCGAGCCACGCCCACGGCCACGACCTTCGGGCAGTGCTCGCACCGACGATGCCCGCGCTGAGGACGCCGACCGCAAACAGCGCGGCGAGGTCCGGCGGCGACTGGATCACGAACGTGTCCACACGCGAGATGTGCGGACCGAAGATCCCGACCGCCGCCACAACGAGCGTGGCCGTGGCGACCATCGCGACCGCGCTCCACCGGCGGACGATCAGCAGCAGCAGCGGGAACAGCAGGTACAGCTGGGCCTCGACTGCCATCGACCAGAACGCCGCGTTCGGGCTCCGAGCTACGACGATGTTCTGCACCATCAGGCCGTTGACGACGACCGCCTTGAAGTCGGGCACGCCATACCCGGGCTGAGGGACGATCAGCCATGCCACCGCGAGACTGAAGGCGAGCGCGGCCCAATACGCCGGCAGGATGCGCCGGGCCCGTCGGCGGGCGAACTGGGAGATCCCGTCGAGGCGCCAACCGTGGCGGGCCGGGGCCAGCGCCAGGGAGAAGCCCGACAGCACGATGAACACGACAACCGCGAAGCGCCCGTAGATCAACCACCCGGCCCAGAACGGCGCGTGGTCGACCGGATAGCCGGGGAACGCCCGCAGGAACACGTGGTTGATCACGACGTACAGCGCCGCCAGGCCCCGGATGCCGTCCAGGCCGACCAGCCGCTGTCGCCCACGGCGAGGGACTGCGCGTTCGTCAGGTTCCACGTTCACGACGACTACTGGGTCGCCGGTTTGGAGTCAAACGCCGTGAGAAAGCGGTTGCGGAACGCGCTCATCGGCCAGACCGGCGCGCTTGGCTTGGGCTGCAGACCCGGACCCCAGCCCCAGCTTCCGATCTGCTTGAGCACCTTCGGGTCGTGGGCGATGATCGAGATCGGCACGTCGTGATTGGAGTTGTGACCGCTGACGATCGGCAACGGCTGGTGGTCACCAAGAACGATCAGGACGAGGTTCTTGTCGCCGTAATGCTGCACGAACGAGGTCAGGGTGTTCATGGCGTACACGATCGACGTGCCGTAGGCCGCCTTCACGCGCACGGAGTTACTCCAGAACGCGCCGGTTTCGTGGATCATCGGAATCTTGTTGTAGATCGAGCCGTCGCCGACCTGCTTCCAGGCGATCGGATGCGGGATGCGGTTCCACGGCATGTGGCTCGACACGGTGTCGACCTCGGCGAAGAGCGGCTTGCGGTGGGTCTTGGCGAGCTCAAGGCGTTGGAGCGCCGAGAAGATGTACTGGTCGGGCATCGACGCGTACGTGAATGTGGGGCCGTGATAGCCGACCTGGTAGCGGTTGTAGATCTGGTCGTAGTGGTAGTACTTCTCTCCCTGCGGCCACGCGCGGTCGTTCGACGGCACGTCGTCGACGGTGCGCCACCCGGCCCGCTTGAACGCCTCGGCGAGTGTGAAGCGGTTCGCCGACATCAGCTGGTTGTAGCGGAGCTGGCTGTCGACCCAGAGCCCCGACTGCAGGCTGGAGTGCGCCAGCCAGCTGATGCCGCCGTACGTCGCCGAGGTGAGGAAGCCGCTCCGCGCCGAGAAGCCCGCGCTCTGCAGCCGCTTGTCCCCTTGGGCCAGGGCGGCGTCGACCTCCGGTGAGAACGATGTGCCCTGCACCGCCTGCTGACCGTAGGCCTCGACGAACACGAGCAGCACGTCCTTGCCGCGTAGACCGGTCAGCAGTTGATTGGTGGGCGTGTTGCGGAATGTGTCGTTGTTGATCTGCTTGGCGAACACGCCCCTGTCGTGGATGTCGGCCTGCAGCGCATGAACCTGGTCGACGATGAGCCCGGCGGAAAGCGTGGAGGCGATCGGTGTGTGGGAGATGAGCTGCGCGCCGAACGCCCAAGAGAGTGCCCAGACCGCGCCGAGACCCGCGACGACTCGTCCCGTCCAACGGCGGTTGGCGGCGGCGACTCGGGTCAGGCGCAGCATCGCAAGCGTCAGGAGGACGACCAGCACGACGATGCCCACGACGGCGCCGACCTCGATCAGGGTCGTCTCGGTCCGACCGACCAGGGATCGCAGCGTCTCGAGACCGTTCCCGAGCTGACTCGTGTCTCCGATCGGGTCAAACGGCCGGTCGAAGGTCTTGAAGACCTCATAGTTGATGACCTTCAGGGCGACCACCAGTGTGAGGGCCAGCCCGACGGTCACAGCCATGATGCGGCGACCTTTCGGGGGCAGGACGAGGGCCAGGGCGATGAGCACGAGGCCCTCAAGCGGGAGCCGCAGGAAGGCGCTGAGCGACAGATACTGCGGCTGGTCCGGAGCGACCAGGACGACCCACACGAGCAGAGCGGCGAGGATCGTGAGCACAACGGCGAGGACCGTTCGAACCGGTCCGGGAATGCGGCCTGGCTTCGGCTCCTCGGGAGTGGGGCCCGGCCCGGGACCCGGCTTCGCCACCACCGGCGGGTTCGTGGCGACCCGGTTGCGCCACAGCCACAACACGTCGCGGCCGAACGACTCGGAAAGCAGGACCAACGCGACGACGAGTGCGGCCGTCGTCGGAGCCGGAGGCAGGACGCCGGCGGCCGCGACGGTCAGCACGATCCCTTGGGTCGCCGCAACGACCTTGCGCCAGAAGCGCGGCGGCAGCGGCGCGCGCATCCACCCCAGCGGCCAGCCCGCCGCCAGGAATGCGTAGCGTGCCGCCCCGATCGCGACCACCCACGCGCCGGCCGAACGGGCGACATACACGCTGAGGACAACGATCAGGAACGCGTCGACCTCACCGTCGAACTTCGCGCCGAGCTTCGCCGTAGTCCTCGTGCGTCGCGCGACCCACCCGTCGACGGCATCCAGCGCGAGCGCGAGGGCTGCGAGTGGCACCAGCGTCGTGACCGGCACGGGCTGCCCGAACGAGTCCGCGACCAGCGCCGCGACACCGAACGCCACCGTGGCCCGAGCCAGCGTCACCCAGTCGGCAACGGTCAGCCGGTCGGCGCAGTAGTGCGAGCGCCCGAATGCCAGCGCCGCATTGGTGATCACCCCGCAGGTGAGTCCGACGGCCCAACCGGCGGGGCTGAGCCCGACGCCGCTGAGGCCGACCGTGACCGCGAGTCCGGCGATCAGCAGCAACTGTGCGCTGAGCACCGTACGCGGTCGTGACGTCGCGCCGAGGGCAGCTGCTGCAAGCGTTTGCCTCATGCCAAACATGACTCCTCCGCCACGCCAAGACTTCCCCGCGGCGGGTTGACATCCTGTGGGACGTGGATCGAGAGCGGCCGTGAAACAGGACGAGCGCGCGCCATTCGACAAGGCCCTCCACCGCGCCCGCGAGTCGGCATATGCCCCCGGCGAGTTCGTCGAACAGGAGGGGTTCATGCGCGCCGGAGAGATCCGGGCCCTGGCGCTTGCGGCCGGCATCACATCCGAGGTCTCCGTGCTCGATCTATGCTGCGGAGTCGCGGGACCCGGTCGCTTCATCACCGAGGAGCTGGGCTGCTCCTACCTGGGCGTCGACCTCAGCTCCAACGCCATCGAGATCGCACGCGAGCGGGCGCGTGATCTTGGTTGTCGGTTCGAGGTCTCTCGAATCCCCCCGATCCCTCCGGGGCCGTTTGAGGTGGTCCTCCTGTTGGAGACCATGCTCGCGTTCCCCGACAAGCAGATGTTGCTTCAGGAGATATCCGCGGCGCTCTCGCCCGGAGGACGGTTCGCGTTCACGATGGAGGAGGGCCGGCCGCTAGGGAAGTCCGAGCGCGAGCGGATGCCTGACGCGGACACGGTCTGGCTCACCCCGCTCGAGGAGATGCTTGGTCACCTCGAGCGGGCCGGGCTGGTCGTGCGCTGGCAGGAAGAATGCAGTCGGTCCCACCGTGCCATGGCGGATTCGCTAGGCAACGCGTTTGCGGCGTATGCCGCGGACATCTCCGCGCAGATCGGACGCCAGGCGCTGGACGAACTGCTGGCCGCCCACCGGCTCTGGAGCGACTGGCTGCGGGAAGGACGGGTTCGCAAGCTCGCATTCGTTGCGGAGAAGACGCAGACGCCACAGCGACGGCTCCTGTGACCCGCCAAGTCCCGAACGTTCGGCACGGTCACGCTCGGGCGGGCTCGGGGAGCCGGTTTGCGGTGGTGCGGGGTTCCTCGCCGCGGGTGTTGGTGGCTCGTAGTCCGATTAGGGCGGCGGCGAGGATCAGGATGCTGCCGACGAGCAGGGCACGTTGGAACCCCGATGTGAGTGCGTCTGCCATCGGTGCGTGGGCGGCGACGAGCTCGTTGGTGCGAGAGGTGGCGATGGCCGTGAATATCGCCAGCCCGAGTGCACCGCCGACCTGCTGTGAGGCGTTGAGCAGTGAGGCGGCGAGCCCGGCTTTGTCCGGTGGGACGCCGGCGTTGGCCGCGGTCGTAACGCCGACGAACACGGGGCCGATGCCGATCGAGAGGACGAGCATGCCGGGCAGCAGGTCGGCGAGGAAGGATCCGTGGACGGGGATCCGCGAGAGCCAGAACATGCCGGCAGCGGCGATGACGGCGCCGGCGACGATCACCGGCCTGGTCCCGATGCGGGAGAGCAGCTGCGATGAGACGCCTGCGGCGATCCCGATCGCGATGCACAGCGGGATGTATGCGGCGCCGGTCTGGATCGCCGAGTAGCCGAGGACGTTCTGCATGTACAGGGTGAGGTAGAAGAACACGGCCAGGAATCCGGCGAACGCGATCAGCTGCGTGACGTTGGAGAAGCCCAGGCCGTTGATGCGGAAGATCGACAGCGGCGCAAGCGGGTTGCGGTGGCGTTGCTCGTTGACGACGAATGCGCCGAGCAGCGCGACTGCGGCGGCTAGCTCGCCGATTGTGCGGGTCGTGCCCCAGCCGACGGTGGGCGCTTTGACGAGCGCATACACGAGTAGCAGCATGCCGCCCGTCGCCAGGATGGCTCCGAGCGCATCGAAGTTCTTAAACTGGGCTCGGCTTCGCTCGCCTGGGATCAGCCGGAGGATCGCAGTGAGCACGAACACCACGGCGATTGGGTTGACGAACATCACCCAGCGCCAGCCGGGTCCCTCGGTCAGCAGGCCGCCGAGCAGTACGCCGACCGCCGAGGCGATTCCGGCGACGCCCCCCCAGACGCCGAGCGCGGTGTGGCGATCCTTGCCCTCCTTGAAGCTGGTGGTGAGGATCGAGAGCGCGGCAGGGAGCGTCATCGCGGCGCCGAGGCCCTGTGCGAGACGGGCAGCGATCAGCACGCCGGTGCTGTCGGCAAAGCCGCCGATCAGTGACGAGACACCGATCGTCACGACTCCGGCGACGAGCACTTTGCGACGGCCGAGCAGGTCGGCGGCGCGGCCGCCAAGCAGCATGAACCCGCCATATGTCAGCAGGTAGGCGGCCGGGACCCACTGCAGGCCCGCCACCGAGAAGTGCAGCGAGCGGCGGATCGCGGGAAGCGCGATGTTGACGATCGATGCATCGACGAAGTCAAGGAACGCGACCGCGCACAGCAGCGCAAGCGTGAGCTTGCCTTGGCGGGTTGACAGGAACGACGGTTGAGGGGTGAGTGTCGACATTTGGTTCCTCTCGGAATATGGTTCTTGTCTGGCGGAAGACATATAATACGTAAACCATAGCATATGGAAATGCGATCAAATGAACTCCGTAACACCTGAGCGCGCCGAGGCGATCCGTCGCCGACGGCAGGCGACTACCGAGATCAGAGACTCCCTGCGAGAGCTGAGGATCCAGCTTGCGCTGCTCAACTACCGCGTCGGCTCACAGCTCGGCCTCAAGGACGTCGATCTCGACTGCCTGGACATCCTCGACGCACGCGGTCCGCTCAGCCCCACGGCACTCGCCACAAGCGCCGGGGTACACCCCGCAACGATGACCGGGATCCTCGACCGACTCGAGAAAGGCGGCTGGGTCGTCCGCGAGCGCGACCCTTCCGACCGTCGCGCCGTGCTCGTGCGAGCAGTCCGCGACCGCTACGCCCAGCTCCTACGCCTGTACTCCGGACTGAGCCGTTCGATGAACAAGCTCCTCGCCGATTACTCCGACACCGAACTCGAGCTGATCGCCGACTTCATGCGCCGCACCGTCGATGCCGGACAGAAAGCAACCGAAGACCTGGCCCCGGACTGATGCGTGTGATCGTTCTGCGCACTCCGGTCGAGACTCCTAGGGAGAGCGCTGCATGCCGCTGAGGACGATGTCGTAGATGCGTTGTGCTTGCGCTCGCCAGTCGCGTTCCGGGTCGAGCTGCCAGAGCCCGGCCAGCGCGAGGATCACGTCCTCGGCGTCGAGGCCGGGGCGCAGCGTGCCCGCGGCGATGTTCGCCTGCAGCAGGCGGTCGAGCGCCGCAACGATCGCGCCGTATGTGTCGGTGGAGGACAGGTCGCTTCCGGGCGTGCTGGCCTTGCGCAGGGCGTCGGCGAGCCCGTGCTTGGTCACCGCGTAGCGCGCCAGCCGCTGCACCCAGCTGCGCAGGGCGTCGATGGGCTCCTGCTCCTGCAGCAGTAAGCCGGCCGCCTCGACGAGCTTGCGGACCTCGTGTTGGTAGGTGGCGAGCACGAGCTCTTCCCTGGTCGGGAAGTGCCGGTACAAGGTCGCGTTAGCGACACCCGCTTGCTTGGCGATCGCGTTGAGGGAGGCGTCGGGCGACTCGGTGAGTGCGTCCAGCGCAGCCACAAGGATCGCGTCGCGGTTGCGGCGGCCATCGCTGCGCTTGGGCTCGGCGGGTTCGGTCACACACAGTTCCCTGTTTGCAAACGGGGAACTCCCCGCTTATACTCGATCCCTATCCGGGGAGCTCCCCGGTACGCACAGACTAACGCGTCGACGACAGGAGCGGACCAATGCCGGCCACAACCGAGATCACACCGACCCAGCTGGCGGACCGCCTGGCGATCCGCGAGCTGTTCGACGCGTACGCACATTGCGCCGACCGCCGCGACGCCGAGGGGCAGAAGTCGCTATTCACCGAGGACACCCACTTCGTCGTCTACATGAACGGACAGGGCACTGAGCCCTCGCAGGTACTCGATGGCCGCGAGGCGCTGACGCCGGTTTTCGACGCCCTCAACAACTACCAAGCCACCATGCATTTCAACGGTCAGAGCACGATCACGCTCGACGGCGACCGAGCGACGGGCGAGAGCTATTGCATCGCCCACCACCTGTTCACCGACGACGGCAAGCGCACGCTGATGGTCGCCTACCTTCGGTACCACGACACATTCGCCAAGGTCGGCGGCACCTGGTTGTTCGCGGAGCGCAACCTCTACGTTGACTGGACCGAGACCCGGCCTTCACACGCCTAGCGCCGCACAAGGCGATCCGCTGGTCCCAGGGCGGGCTGCGCGATGTCCATCAGGACGTTTGCGATCTGCTCTTTCGGCTGCCCGGGATGCGCGAGCCACCAGCTGGCGAGCGACTCGCCAGCGCCGGCAAACGCGTGCGCGAACGCCTCATCGTTGAACAGTGCTGTCAGCATCTGCGCGACACGTTCGCGCAGGTCTGAGAGTTCTGCCGCTAGCGGGCCGCCCTGCGCGAAGCTTTCTCGGTGCAGGATCGTCCATCCTGAGCTGTGTTCCTCGGCGTAGGTCAGGAAGGCGAGGATTCCGGCGTGCAGGCGCTGGGCCGCGGGCGCGCTGCGCGAGTCGGCCTCGCGCATGCTCGTCATCAGGGCGCGGCCGGAGCGCTCGACGTAAGCCGCGTACAGACCTTGCTTTGAGCCGAAGTAGTTGTAGAGCATCGGCTTGGAGATGCCCGCGGCCTGGGCGATCGCGTCCATGGAAGCCTCATGGAACCCATGGGCCGCAAACGCTTGGCCCGCTGCTTCCAGCATCTCGTCCTCGCGTTGAGCGCGAGGCATCCGGCGGCGGCTGTTCGATCTCGACGCTGAGGCCATGTTCGGGTAACCAGGATCTTACTTTAGAGTAATCTTACTCGTCGGTAACATGGACCTCAACCGGATTGGAACGCGGACATGAGTCACGATTTCGTCGATCAGATGCTGGAGAAGAGCAAGGCGGGCGAGTTGCGCTCCCCGGTGGCTGAGACGCTGGGGATGCATCTGGTGGAGTTCGGACGTGGCGAGGCGGTCTATGAGATGGAGGCCTCCGAGGCGCTCGGCAACCCGCTTGGCGTCATCCAGGGAGGCGTGGCGACCGCGCTGGCGGATGCGGCGATGGCGGCGGCCACAACCACGATCCTCGACGACGAGGAGATTCAGAAGAGTGCGATCACGACGATCGACATCTTCGCGCGGTTCATCCGTCCCGTGAACGCGAAGAAAGTCGACCGGCTGCGGGCCGAGGCGCGGGTCATCCGGGCCGGCGCACGGTTGGTGTGGGCTGAAGCCGATGTGCTGGCCGACGATGGTCTGGTAGGCAAGTTCGCCTCCACCGGGATCAGAGTGGCTTTTGATCCGGCCGGCTACATCGCGGAGCGAGGTGCCTCGAATGAGTGAGCCAGGCGCGGATGTCATGGCCCGTTACGTCGGACCCGAAAACGTCGATTCCGGGCGGGAGTACCTCGAGCGGCTCGATCCAGAGCTTCACCGCTACATCCTGGACTTCGTCTATGGCGAGGTATACGCCGGGGACGTACTGGACGCCAAGACGAGAGCTTTGTGCACGGTCGCGATGCTCGCCACGCTGGGTCAGCAGCTGCAGCTGGGTGTCTACGTTCGCGCCGCCCGACGGCAGGGTGCCACCGAGGAGGAGATCCGCGAAGTCCTGCGCCAGGTGGCCGTGTACGCCGGCTTCCCGAATGCCTGGAACGCACTGGCGACGATGAAGCAGGCCCTGGAGGGGCTCCCTGAGACCGACGCCAAAGGAGGTACTGACTCATGAGCTTCTCCCTTGAGCTGACCGACGAGCACGCTGCACTGCGCGAGAAGGCCCACGTCTTCGCGCGCGACTTCATCCGTCCTGTCGCAGCGCAATACGACTCCGCTCAGGAGTTCCCCTGGGCGGTCCTGGAGGAGGCTGCCCGCCAAGGTCTGTACGGCTGGGAGCTGTATGCGCAGCTGTCGGTCGATCCGACCGGCCTGTCGCTTCCGATCTTGATGGAAGAGCTCTTCTGGGGCTGCGCCGGCATCGGTCTGTCGATCGTCATGCCCGCGCTGGCCCTGGCCGCGATCCGCCAAGCCGCCACCGACGAGCAACTCGTTCGCTGGGCGCCGGAATGCTTCGGGACGCCAGGCGACATAAAGCTCGCCGCGCTCGCGGTGACCGAGCCAAGTGGCGGGAGCGACATCCGCTCGATTCAGACCCAGGCTTGGAGAGATGGCGACGACTGGGTTATCGACGGGCACAAGGTCTTCATCGGTAACGGCGGGATCGCTGACGTTCATGTTGTCGTGGCCACCGTCGACCCAGAGGCCGGCCATCGCGGACAGGGCGTCTTCATCGTGCCCAAGGGCACCCCCGGCCTGACGATGCTGCGCAAACTCGACAAGCTGGGATGCCGCGCATCACACACCGGCGAGATCGTCCTGGAGAACTGCCGCGTGCCGAGCGAGCACCTGCTGGGTGGAAACGAGCGACTGCAGCAGCGAATCGCCAAAGGACGCGAGTCCGAACAAGGACGCAAGCCAATCGCCCCAGCACAAGAAGGTGGCCCGGCCGCGGCCATTCAGCGCCGCAGCTCAGCCGCACTGGGCGCCTTCGAACGGACCCGGCCGATGGTGGCGGCGCAGGCGATCGGAATCGCCCGTGCGGCCCTCGAGTTCGCGCGCGACTATGCGGTCGGGCGAGAAGCCTTCGGACAGCCGATCATCGAGAACCAGGGGGTCTCGTTCCCGCTCGCCGACATCGCCGCCGACATCGATGCGGCGCGGCTCTTGACCTGGCGGGCGGCGTGGATGGCCGCTCAGCGCCATCCGTTCGACAACGCCGAGGGGTCGATGTCAAAGCTCAAGGCCTCCGAGGTAGCCGTGCGCGCCTGCGAGCAGGCGATCCAGACCATGGGGGGATGGGGCTACGTCAAGGACTTCCCGGTCGAAAAGTGGTACCGCGACGCCAAGCTGTACACGATTTTCGAGGGAACGAGCGAAATCCAGCGCCTGGTGATCGGCCGAGCCCTACGCGCCCGGGCCAGCACCGAGCCGCTC
>DASSGR010000256.1:0-18368 GCA_035693425.1 Solirubrobacteraceae bacterium | reverse complement strand
TGCCGTACATGATCTGCAGGGTCTCGTCGGCGTTCGCTGCGACGTCGCGGATGAAGTAGAAGAAGTCGTTGGCCTCCTCGTCGAAGCCCAGCGTGTAAAGGCCCCAGAGCATGAAGGTCGAGTCGCGGATCCAGGCGTAGCGGTAGTCCCAGTTGCGCTCGCCCCCGACGGTCTCGGGCAGTGAGGTGGTCGGCGCCGCGACGATCGCCCCGGTCGGCCGGTACGTGAGGCCCTTGAGAATGCGCGAGCTGAGACGTACCAGCTCGCGATGCGGGCCCTCGTACACGTCGTGTTCGGCCTCCCACGACCGCCAGGCCTCGACCGTGTCGTCGATCCGCGCCACCACCTGGTCTGGCGCGAACGGCTCGGGCGCGGGCCCTTCCGGCGGCGCCCACTGAAGCGCGAAGCCCACTCGCTCGCCCGCCGCCACGGTGAAGGTTGCGGACATCGTCGAGTCCTCGATCGTCGTCTTCACCCCGGCGCTGACCACGACCTGGTTTGGTCCGCCGAACGTCCGGCCGCCCGCCTCCGTCGCGCGGAACAGCGGCTTGACCAGCCCGTACTCGGGGCGGGGCGCCAAGACGAGCCCGAGCTCGACCTCGCCCACGAGGCCCTCGATCGATCGCAGCAGAAGGTGTGGGACGCCCAGACCGAGCTCGTGGTTGCGCTGGCCCGCGGCGAAGGCCATCGCGTCGGTGAGTCTGACGCTCCCCGTCTCGGTCGCGAACGTCGTCTCGATCACCAGCGTTCCGGGCAGGTAGCGCCGCTCGCTGCGGTGCGGGCCGGACGGCTTGATCTGCCAGTGGCCGCCCTCGGGGTCGAGGATCTGGGCAAACACGCCGGGGCTGTCGTAACGGGGAAGGCACAGCCATGCGATCGAGCCGTCGCGGTCTACCAGCGCCGCCGAGTTGCAGTCGGCAAGCAGGCCGTAGTCGGCGATCGGCCGCGAGCCCTGGTTGGTGGCAACTGCCTGGCTCTCGGGGCCCGGGTGGGTCACGCTCATCTGTGGCTCCAATCTCGAGGGGCGAGCATGGGCATTCGTACGGCGGCCCCAGCATCCGTTACAGCGGCGGCGTTAGACTGCGCCTACCTGGCTTGTGAACGAGCCGAGGGGCACAGGGACCGTTGGCAACCGCGATCTCAACAGCGTCGGCGACGCCGGTTTTGGCGGCGACGAAGCTGCACATACCGACGCTGCGAACGGGACACCTGCACCGCGTCGAGCTCGTCGGAGCGCTGATCGCCGGCGCCCAGAGCCGCGTCACGTTGGTCGCCGCGGCTCCCGGCTCGGGCAAGACCAGCCTTCTCAGCGAATGGCACGCGGACCCCCGCGAGCGCCGGCCGTTCGCGTGGATCTCGCTGGACTCCGCCGACAACGACCCGGTCCGGTTTTGGGATGGCGTGTTCGCGGCGCTACAGACGACCGCGGCGCGGATCGGCGATTCAGCACAAGCGGCGCTTCATTCGCCGGGTACTACGGTCAACGACCAGGTTCTCCCGCTTCTGATCAACGACCTGGCCGAGCTGCCCGAGCCCGTCGTGCTCGTGCTCGACGACTACCACCTGATCGAAAGCGGCGAGATCCACGGTGCGGTCCAGCTGCTCGTCGAGCGCTTGCCGCCGGCTGCCCACCTCGTGATCTCGACGCGCTTTGATCCACCGCTACCGCTGAGCAGGTTGCGCGCCCGCGGTCAGCTAACCGAGATTCGTGGCGCCGACCTGCGATTCAACGTGACAGAAGCGGGTGCGTTCCTCAACGATGTCGTGGGGCTTGACCTCGAGGCCGACGAAATCGCGCGGCTGCACGAGCGGACGGAGGGGTGGGCGGCTGGACTTCAGCTCGCCGGGCTGTCGTTGCGGGGCCGCGAGGACCACAGGCAGTTCATCGACTCCTTCGCCGGCGACGACCAGCAGATCGTCGACTATCTCGGATTCGAGGTGCTCGACCGAGAGCCGCCAGAGCAGCGCGAGTTCATGATCCAGACCTCGATCCTCGAGCGACTTTCGGGGCCTTTGTGCACGGCCGTCACCTGCAACCCAGATTCCGAGCGGCTGCTCCGAACACTCGAGCGGGAGAACGCGTTTGTCGTTGCCCTGGACTCCAAGCGAGAGTGGTACCGCTATCACCACCTGTTCGCCGAACTGCTTCACCACGAGTTGGCGCGCACCCGTCCGGGGCTGGTCGTCGAGCTTCACCGCCGCGCGTCTGCGTGGTACCGCGAGGGCGACGCGATCCCCGAAGCGATCGGACACGCGACGGCGGCAGGCGACTTCGGCGATGCGATCGAGCTGATTACCACCCACTGGTACGAGTTCCTGCAGCGCGGCCGTCAGGAGACGGTCGCGAGTTGGATCGACAGACTGCCCCTGGAGACCGTCCTCCACGACCCAAACCTGTGCCTCACGAAGGCGTGGCTTGGCGTGAACACCGGACGGCTCGACGAGGTCGACCGCTGGGTCGATGCCGCAGGACTCGCCGCGGCGCAACGATCGGACGAAAGGCAGCTGCCGCCGGTCGAATCTGGCGTCGCCAGCCTGCAGGCGATTCATCGCTACATGAGCGGGAACGTGAGCGCGGCAGTTGCCGCAGGCCGCCGCGCGCTCGAGCTCGAGCGCGGCGGGAGCGCCTCACCGTGGCGTCCCGTCGGGTGCCCCGTGCTTGGCCTCTCGCTGCACTGGCATGGCGACAACGAGCGCGCGAGCCAGACGCTGACTGAGGCGGTCCGCATCGCGAGGGCCAACGGCAACCATCTCGCCGCGATGCACGCCAGCGGCGGTCTGGCCGCGATCGAATTCGAACGCGGAGACGCGGCGAGCGCCCGCGCACGCGCCGCCGACGCTATTGGACTGGCGGAGGAGCACGAGCTGTCCGAGCACTGGGCAAGCTCACTAGCGCTCGCGGTCAGCGGGCAGCTGCTCGATCGGACCGACGATCCCGAGGCAGCTGAGCAGCTCCTGGTCCGCGCGACCGAGCTCGCTCAGCGTGGTGTCGCCTCGATTGAGATCGCCTACACGCTGCTCGCTCTGGCCGGCATCCGCCACCGGCTCGGCCGAGACGACGACGCAAGGCGGATCTACGAGGAGGCTCGGCAAGCCGTGGCTAATTGTGAGGATCCAGGTGTTCTGAACGAGCGGCTAGCCCAGGCCGAGCGCCGAACCAGGTATGCACCGCCTCCGCGACCCGGCCGCAGAAGCAGTCAGGCTCTCAGCGACGCCGAGCTGTCTGTCCTGCGGCTGCTTCGCAGCGAGCTCTCGCAGCGCGAAATCGCAGGTGAGCTGCACCTGTCGTTCAACACGATCAAGACGCACACGCGCAGCATCTATCGCAAGCTAGGTGTAGCTGAGCGGGCCGAGGCAATTTCCCGTGCGCGTGAGCTCAGCTTGATCTGAGCCACTCGCGGCAAGCTCGCGCGTGTGCAGTTCCAGCGCACGTGCGGCGGCCTCCTCGCGGTCAAGCGCCGCCTGGTAGACGGTGAATGCGGTGGCTCGCCCGGTCCGCTGCGCGCGGAGCCAGGCGGCGTAGGCATCATGGACGTCGTCGGCGGCATCGACCCAAGCGAGCACAAGATCTGCCGACCGCCATCCGGCCCGCCGATAGCGATGCTCGATGAACGTTCCATGGCCGGTTCGTAGCGGCAGGTCGCCGTCTGTTACAGGCGGTATCCGTTTCACCCGGGTGAAACGCGCGGCTGGGTGATGACAGCTCACCCAGGCCTCGCGGAAGCTTGCGCCGTGATCGGTTCCCATTCGCGGCAGCGCTACGAGATCGTGGTACGGGGCAGGTTGAGCAGCCGCTTGGAGTGCGCGTTTGACGGTGTCACGCTCGTGCCCCGCCACGGTCAGACCACGCTTAGGGCCGATCTCGTCGATCAGTCACAGCTGTATGGCCTGCTCAATCGGCTGCGCGACCTGGGGATCGAGCTGGTCAGCGTCAACCCCGTCTCAGAACGCGACCATGCAGCCTGAGCCGGCGACTGCGCCGGCAAGACCGGCTGCCTCGGACGAGCAGACCGTGGCGGCGCTTCGTGCCGGGGACGAGCGCACGTTCCGGGATCTGTTCGCGCGCAGCTACCCGATGATGAAGCGCGTCGCCCGCACATACGTTGCCTCGGACGCCGTGGCGGAGGAGGTCGTGCAGGAGACCTGGATGGCGGTCGTGGCCGGGATCGAGCGCTTCGAAGGACGCTCGGCGCTCGGGACGTGGATGTTCTCGATCCTCACAAACCAGGCCAAGACCCACAGCGCGCGCGAGAAAAGGGCGGTGCCGTTCTCATCCGTCGCCCCAGGCGACGCCGAGGAGCCGTCGGTGGATCCCGATCGCTTCCAAACCGACGATGAGGCCTGGCCAGGTCACTGGGCCACGCCGCCGCGCCCCTGGCAGAAACCCGAGCGACGCCTGCTCTCGCTCGAGGCCCGCGAGCGGCTCAAGGCGGCGCTGGCGCAGCTGCCCGAGCGTCAGCGCTTGATCGTCGCGCTGCGCGACATCGAGGGCCGCTCGGCCGAGGAGGTGTGCCAGCTCCTAGGCCTCAGCCAGGAGAACCAGCGGGTGTTGTTGCACCGTGGACGCTCGCGACTGAGGGCGGTCCTCGAGGAGTACCTTGACGCCGCGGACACGTAACGAAGCGACAGGCAGGGAGACACAAACAGGTGGACAACTCGCGCCCGCCCCACAATGGCCACCAGGACCGCGAATTCAGCGTGACCGCTGACGAGGTCACCTGCCAGCAGTTCGTCGAGATGGTCACCGACTACTTCGAGGGAGCGCTGGAGCCGCATACCCTGAGCCAGGTCGAGGAGCACCTGGTGATGTGCGACTGGTGCGTCACCTACGTCGAGCAGATGCAGGCGACGATCGCGTCGCTGCGAGAACTCAGCGAGCCGACCGCCCCGGAGCCGACAGATTCCGTGCTGGCGGCGTTGCGGGCGAAGAGGGGCGGAACATGATCGCGTACAAGTTCCTGCGAGCGGGGCGCGTCGGGCCGTTCAGCGCTTTCCAGTGGCCCGAGCCGGACGTGTGGGTGCGTGCGGCGCCGCATCTGGCCGCCTGCCGACACGGCATCCATGCCTGCCGGCCCAGCGACCTCCCGTGGTGGCTGGCTGACGAGCTGTGGGAGATCGAGCTTGACGGCCACGTCCAACTCGACGAGCACAAAATCATCGCTCCGGCCGGTCGGCTGCGCTCCCGGATCGAGGCGTGGACACCGGCCAGCGCTCAGGAATACGCAGACGCGTGCGCATGGCGTGCGCAGGGACGGGCGGTAGAGGCCTTGGCCCACGCCGGACACCGGCGCGCGGCACGCCGGCTCACAGCTTGCGCGACGCTCGACGACGCGCTGGTCGCCGCGCGCCAGCTCGCCGACGACATACCCGAGACACGGATCAGCCTGACGATCGCCGGCGATGGTGCGGTCCGCGCCTTGACAGGCGCGCCGCCCACGAGCGCATACATCGCCGCGCACGCTGCGATGCGACTCGATGGACCCGCGGGGTACGCAGCCGAGCGAGCCTGGCAGTCGCGGTGGCTCGTCGAGCGACTCGGGTTGCGCGCCGATCAGTGAAGCCTTGCGCCCTGCCCCCACACCTCGGGTGTCGCCCGCGTCGGCGGGTGTAACGGAACGGGGACTCCGGCGACCTATCGCGGATGAAGCACGAGCCGGGGCTCTCGCGACCGCTACCGCGCCTGCGACCACGCCATGCGATCGAGCAGCTGCAGCTAGCCGTACTGGCGACGATGCGCCGTGGGGCCGTACGCGAGCGGCGTGCACCGACTGGGGCGACCAAACGCCTAGACCTACCTAGAAGGAGCGAGAGATGAACAGCGACTTCGATGTGATCGTTCTGGGCGCCGGTGCTGCGGGCGAACACTGCGCTGGGGCGCTTGCCGCCGGAGGGCTCGACGTTGCGATCATCGAGCGCGAGCTCGTCGCCGGGGAGTGCTCCTACTACGCCTGCATCCCATCCAAGACGCTGTTGCGTCCCGGGGAGGCAATCGACGCTGCACTCGCGGCGCCTGGAGCAGCCCAAGCGGTTGGTGCTCAGCCCGATGCCCCCGCCGCCCTGGACTGGCGAAACTACATGGTGTCCGACTATGACGACAGCGGTCAGGTCAAGTGGTTGGCTGACGCCGGTATCGAGCTGATCCGCGGTGACGGCCGGATCGTGGAGCCAGGCGTGCTCGAGGTCTCAGGGCGCCGGCTCAGCGCTCGTCACGTCGTGATTGCGACCGGGTCAGACCCGGTGATCCCGCCGATCCCCGGGCTGGGTGAGCTCGACGGCGTTTGGACCAACCGCGAGGCGACTGGCGTGCGCGAGATCCCCGAGAGCCTCGTGGTCCTCGGCGGCGGACCGGTGGGCGTCGAGCTGGCGCAGGCATTCGCGACGCTCGGCAGCGATGTACACCTCGTGGAGGGGATGGACCACGTCTTGCCGCGAGAGCCGCGGCCGTTGGGCGAGGCGCTCGGTGAGGCGATCAGCGGCGAGCGGCTGCAGCTCCACCTGGGCCGCCGAGCGGCGAGCGTCTCACGAGACGGCGGTCAGTATCTCGTCTCCTTTGACGACGGCACGAGGCTCGACGCCGAGCGCCTGCTCGTCGCAACCGGGCGGCGACCGCGGGTCGAGGGGCTCGGCCTGGAGAACGTCGGCATCGAGGCGTCTCCGCGCGGCATACCGGTTGACGCCCACATGAGCGCCGGGGACGGGGTGTGGGCGATCGGCGACGTGACTGGCATCTGGCCGCTGACGTACATGGGCAAGTACCACGGCAGGATCGCCGCCGCGAACATCCTCGGCGAGCGCCGCGAGGCCGACTACACGGCGGTGCCCCGGGTCGTGTTCACGCATCCGCA
The DNA here is from genome assembly GCA_035693425.1 of Solirubrobacteraceae bacterium. Classification (GTDB taxonomy): domain Bacteria; phylum Actinomycetota; class Thermoleophilia; order Solirubrobacterales; family Solirubrobacteraceae; genus Palsa-465. The sequence continues at coordinate 11,523 of DASSGR010000256.1, read as the reverse complement.
GGCCGCCGCGGTCGGCGCAGCGGAAGGACCTGTGACTGCGACAATCTCGCTCTCCGCCGTGCCGAAGACCGCGACCTACTTGCGTGCGTGGGATCAGCGTCCGGGGTTCCTCACGCTGATCTCCGACGGGCACGTACTGACCGGTGCCTACGGGCTCGGTCCCGAGGCCGGCGAGTGGATGCAGCAGGCGACGGTGGCGATCCGTGCACGCGTGCCGCTCGCCGTCCTCAGCGACACGATCCAGCCGTTCCCGACGTTCTCCGAGGCATTTCACTTCGCGCTGGCCGAACTCACCAGCCAGGTACCGGCGGGAGCGCGATGAGCGAGGGACGCGCGCGCGACGGAGTGGTCGGCGCGGATGCCGTCGGCGAACTCGCTGTCGGCGGCCAGGTTCCCGACTTCGACCTGCTCGACCACGCCGGCAACCAACGCCGGCTCTCCCAGCTGGTGGGAGGCGACCCCACCGTGCTGCACTTCTACCGGGGCTGGTGGTGCCCGAAGGAACAGGCGTTCTTTCGCCGCCTACTCGCCCTGCAGGACGACGCGGAGGTCGCGTACTCGCGGATCCTGTCGGTGAGCGTCGACTCGCCCGAGGTCAACGCAGCCTTTCGGGCGGGCCTGGGAGCGCGGTGGACGTTCCTGTCAGACCCCGACCGGCAGGTCCAGAAGCAGCTGAGGCTCCGAGAGACCACCGACACGCTCAACGACCCGTACGTCCCTGCCGTGGTCGTGATCGGCCCGGACCTGCGGATTCATGCTCTGTACAACGGCTACTGGTACTGGGGCAGACCCACCGTTGACGAGCTCGTGAAAAACCTGCGCGATCTCAGCCGCGCGCTGCGCCCAGACTGGGAGGCGCCGACCCCATGAGCCGTTGCTGGCTGGCGCTCGTCGAGGGGCCAGCGCACGGCGCCGACGCTGCCGCCCCGGCACTCACGCTCGACGGCCGGCCGGCCGGAACGCTGGCCGCCTGGAATCGGCGGGCAAAGCCAGTTCGTCAGGCCCTGCGCGTTGACGAACGCCTGATCGACCCGCACGGCGCCGCGGGATGGATCTCGCTCGTGCTCCCGCCGTCCGGCGTACGACTGGCGTTCGATGATCTCGCGGTGCAGCAGGCACGCCGCCTGGTCCTGCTGCATCCCTTCCCGGCCGCCGTGTCGACGCTGCTCCGCGACGACTCGCACTTCGAGGGCGCCATCACGGTGGTGCGCTCCGCCGAGGACGAGCAGCGCCTCCGAGATGACCCCTTCGCCCGGGTCTTCCCGGCCAGGCTGCTGGCTGTAGAAGCCGGGATCCTCGGTGCCGTGTCGCCTCCGACGGGACCGACCATCGAGCGCTACGGCAGCGGCAATCCGTGGCCGTGGGACCAGTTCACCTGACCCGATAGAACGAGGTTCAGATGACAGCCATGCCCAAGGCCGCCGGCCTGTTCGAAACGCACCTCACGGTCGCCGACCTGGACCGGTCTGTCTGTTTCTACCGCGACGTGGTCGGTCTGCCAGTCGCCCTGGAGGTGCCCGAGCGCGGAGCCGCGTTCCTATGGATCGGCGGGCCGGGCGAGGCGATGCTCGGCCTGTGGTCGCTGGGATCGGCACCGATTGCCGTGTCGCTGCACATCGCGCTGACGACATCGCTAGGCGCCGTGCTCGGGGCATGTGACGCGCTGCGTTCGGAGGGCGTCACGCCGCTGTCGTTCTTCGGTGACCAGACGACGGAACCAAGCGTGATCGGCTGGATGCCCGCGGCCGCCGTCTACTTCCGAGATCCCGACGGGCACCTCATCGAGTACTTGGCGATGCTCGACGAACCGCCGCGCCCGGATCGGGGGATCATCGCGTGGTCGGCCTGGACAGCGGCCGACCATCGTGACGAAAAGGTCCAGGTCAGCCGCCACGCGGGCGCGCGGAGTGATTTACGGCGCCTGTTCGAGGAGGCCGAGGACTCGGCGCAAGCGCTGGACACGTACATCGATGACGGCGAGGTCCTGGTCGCAATCGCGGATGCTCGGGTGGTCGGACATCTCCAGCTGATCGATCGACCTGCCGATCGCGCGAGTGAGATCAAGAACATGGCCGTCGACGCGACATACCGCGGCCGTGGGATAGGCCGCATGCTCGTCGAGGAGGCAATCGCGCTGGCGCGTGCGCGCGGCCACTCGACCGTCACCGTCGCGACGGCGTCCGCCGATATCGGCAACCTGCGCTTCTATCAGCGGGTCGGATTTCGGATGCGCACGATCGAGCGAGACGCGTTCACTGCGGTCGTCGGCTATCCAGCGGGGCTGATGATCGACGGCATCCCGTTGCGGGACCGAGTGTGGCTCGATCTTCAGCTCGGCCGGTGCGATCGTGACAGACACCGCTACCGATCTGACAGGCGGTCCTGAAGTGCGCCCTCCCGGCTTCCATCAGCGAGGAGGCGATCGCCGCGATGGCAGCCGCGTACGCGAACGCCGGCGTCACCCGTGATGCCGCTTGGGTACACGAGACCGACCTGGCCGCTGCGCTCAGATCTCGAACGGCGGGGCTATACGCTCGACGAGTTGAAGCCGACTGCGGGATCTACAAGGTCGGGACGCTGGCGGCGGCCCGCGACGTGGCCTAGGGACCGCGCTCACTGTCACACAGCTGCACGACGCGCTCGCGCGAGGGTGTCAGACGGCCAGCATCGAAGCCACGGCGATGGCCGAGCGCCTTTACGCGGCCGTGGGCTTCCGCGACCTCGGCCGGATCCTCGAGTACGTCCCGCCCCAGCGAGACGCAGCTCACCGACAATCCACACGGAGCGCTGTCGCTGCGCGTTAGTCCAGGCGGCGGCGGAGCAGCAGGTCGCAGGACCCGGGCGGGTAGTCCTCCACTTCGGCGACCTTCTCGAACCCGTGGCGGCGGTAGAACTCCGGTGCCTGGAAACCGTGAGTCATGAGCGCCATCTGCCTACAGCCTCGGGTTCGCGCCTCGGCTTCGATGGCGAGCATCAGCGTGGTGCCGATCCCGCTGCCACGTTTATCGTCTCGCACCCAAAGCAGCTCGATCCAACACGTTCCCGCCCAGGTCCAGCCATGAACCCCGGCGTACAGCTCGCCCGCGTCGTCGCGTAGTTCCGCGAAGAGTTCGCGGCCGTCATCGATGCCCGTGGCCGCGACGTTAAACGACGACAAGGCTTCACTGAGACGCCGCACCGCCGCGGGGTCTGCGCGATCGAGGAGCCGGATGGCGAGGCGGGTGGGGCCGGCGGAGTAGGCCGCGGGGGTTTGCCTCGGCGCTGGCGTGGGACTGAGCCTGGGGGGGAGGGCACGACCATCGGCCGACTGGTGGTAAGTGCCGCATAGCGCAGGTTCGTTACACGCTCGAGGTTCCGGATCGCCATGTAACGAATCACGCTGCACTCAGACCATGAACCACACATCTTGAAAGGAGCTCTCATGGCAGAAGTACCGGTGCTTGACTGGCGGTGCACGCAGTGCGGCGAGGCGATGACGTGGCAGCTCGTCAAGCCGCAGCCCGGCCAAGAGCGAAGGCCGCTCGCCGACATGACGCGGGAGGCCCCGACGCTTGACTGGTCGTGCGCTCGCTGCGGCACCGCGACGACCTGGATGCTCGTCAAAACGAACTGAAGATTGGGTCGCGGCCGCGTGGGCTAGCGGTCGGGCGAAAGAGAGCTGCTGGTCGTCAGGAAGATGCAGCTGGGTCGTCAGCGAGCGTCGCCAGTAGCGCCGCCGTGTCGGCGAGAAATACCTCACTGCGACGGACGCGACCTCGGACAACCTTCAGCACCTCGACGACTCTGAGCTTGACTGACCTGCCGGTGCTCCGAGCGTTGAACGTCACGTTCATCCGCACAACGACTGTCGTCTCGTCGAGTGCATGCACCCGGGGCGGCTCGAATGCGAGCTCGAACAGCGTCGCGATCTGCTCCATGAGCGCCCGATAGCCATTGAGGCCGTGATGGGTTCCGCCGTATGGCAGCGAGTCTGGTTCGACTATCTCGAACTGGTCGTCGAGCACGTCCTCAAGCGCCTGCCAGCGACCGCTCGCGGCGTGGTCGAGCATCCGCTCGGCCACGCCGGTGATGGTGACGGTGTGCGTCCTCATGCTGCGGCCGCGAAGGCACGCTCGAACGACTTGGGGTCAGACCACCAGACCTGCGACATGGCCTGCGAGTTGGGGTCGGGGAAGATGTCTTCCTGGTCTGCGATCAACCCGGCCAGGATTCCGCGCGCCACCTCGGCCGCCGGCGTCTTTGGCGCGTCGATTCCAGCGAGCATGTCGGTGTCGATTCCTCCGGGGTAGACGCCGTGGACGGTGATGCCGTTCGTCGCCAGTGCGGGGCGGAGGGCCTGCGTGAGCGAGTGCGCAGCCGCTTTGGATGCCGAGTAGCCAGTCATCGGCGGTGTGCTCGCCAGGCTCAGCAGCGAGAGCACGTTGACGATCTGACCCCCGCCGTTGGCCTCGATCACGGGGACGAAGGCGCGAATCGTCCGGTAGACGCCCTCGAAGTTCACCGCGAGCTCGGTGTGCACCGCGGCGAGGTCGGCGTCCAGTGGGGTGGAGAACGCCGCAGTCGACGCGTTGTTGATCAACAGCGTGGCGTCGGCCGCCTGGCGAGCCGCAGCCGTGATGCTCTCGGCGTCCAGCAGGTCAAATCGCACGGGGACGACGCGAGGATCACTGCGGACCATGGAGGTGTCTCGCGCCAGCGCGTACACCTTGAAGGCTCCATGGTCGAGCAGGCCGTCGACGAGGTGACGTCCGAGGCCGCGGCCGGCCCCGGTCACGGCGGCAGTGGAAGTGGAGATATCCATCTCGGCTCCTATCGGTGGGGGTTGTCTGTGCAAGACAGTAAGTCCACCTGCGTGCTCTGAGAATGGCCAAGATTCGCTAGTTCTTGTCCGATCGTCTCATACGATCACTCATTTCGGCATGAGCGGTATCGTCACGTCATGGATCCGCTCGCCGACGTTCTGGATTTGAGCCGCGTCCGTGGCGCACTGGTGGCGAGCGTCCGCGCGCACGCGCCCTGGGGGCTCGAGCTTCCGCAGAGCGCCGGCGCCTCGTTTCACGCCGTCACCTCCGGCACCGCGTGGCTTCGAGTCGACAAGCACAAGCCGCTCCAGCTGATGCCGGGCGACCTGCTGCTACTTCCCGTCGGGGTCGCCCACCGTCTGTCGTCTGATCCCCGCGGACACTGTCGGCCATTTGACCGCTCGACCAAGGAAGAGCTGATGACACCCGACGGCCAGCTCGAACTGCCGGGCCACGGCAGCGTCGCGACCTTTGTGTGCGCCGGCTACGACTATGACCTCGAGGTCGCACAGCCACTCGTGAGCCTGCTTCCCGACGTGCTGCACGTCCCCGCAGACCCGGTCGCAGGGCGCAATATCGCCGCGATCGTCGAATTGCTGGCCAGCGAGATCGGCCTACGCGAAGCAGGCGCACGCGCCGCTACGGCACGGCTCATCGATCTCCTCCTGATCGCCGCGATCCGCAGGTGGGCCGAAGAGCAACCCGAGAACGCTCCACCATCGTGGCTCACCGCGCTGCGCGACCCGGTCATCGGCCAGGTACTCGCCCTGCTCCATGACCGCCCCGCGGACAAGTGGACGCTTGAGAAGCTGGCGCGCGAGGTGCACATCAGCCGCGCGACACTCGCCCGACGATTCACCGACGCCGTCGGCACACCTCCGCTCGCGTACCTCAGCAACTGGCGGATGCACCTCGCCGCCCAGCGGCTCAAACACACAACCGAGACCGTCGAGAGCATCGCCCGCGACGTTGGCTACACCTCCGAGTACGCGTTCAACCGAGCGTTCTCACGCCACCGCGGCCACCCGCCAGGCCGCTACCGCCGGCTTGCGCACGCCGCCTGACGCCGCGGCCCGAGGCCAGTAGTAGAGCGGGAAGACGACGTAGTTGTCGCGGATCAAGGCCGACTACCCCACTGCCGCGCTCCCCGCGATCGCTCGTGTCATCTCGTCCGGTGATGCCGTAGCCACGCCTGGGCCCACGGCCCGGTAGCCCCGCTGCGGACCTAGGCGCAGGCGCCTCGCCGTCCTCTCGGCACGAGGTGAGGGTCGGCGCTCAGTCCCGAGTTTGGCGCGAGTTGCGGGTTGTTCGGTGGGGTGTGGGGTTGTGTCCTGCTTTCGTGGAACGGGTACCCGCCTGCTGCGCACGCTCACGGTCGTGGCACGTCTCGGCGTCGGAGCCCGCCGCGGTAGTGAGACGCGCGAACCGGTGAGGAGATGCATCGTGCATCGCGGCGACGTGCAGCTGGCGGAACGGCCTGCGCTTGGTCAGGCGAGCGAGTCGATCCAGCGCTCTAGGCGCTTGCCCTCGCGGGTCATGAGCTCGGGGTCGCGGAGGGTGTTGGTGAGCAGCGCGATCCCTTGGTAGGTGGCGATCAGGGCGACGGCGAGGTCGCGCGCGTCGCGTCTCCCCATCGATCGGAACTGGTGCTCGGCCCAGTCGATCGGGAGTCTGATCAGTTCCGCACACGAGCGGTCCAGACCATCGTCGCGTTTGTCGAGTTCGGAGCAGAGACTCCCTTGCGGGCAGCCGTAGCGCGCGGTGAGATCGCGCTGCTCGACGACCATGCGCACGAACGCCTTAAGGCGGGCTTTGGGACTGCGGTGACGATCGAATGATGCGAGGGTCCGCTGGATGTCCTCTGCGTGGGCGTCGATTGCCGCAGCGACGAGCTCGTCTTTGGTCTTGAAGTAGTAGTAGACGTTGCCGACTGGGACGTCGGCTGCTTTTGCGATGTCCGCGAGTGTCGTCCTCTCGACGCCCTGCTCGTGCAGAACCCGGCGTGTGGCGGCGACGAGCCGCTCGCGCTTGCCGAGCTCGGGTTCGGCGCTGGTCCGCTGGACGCTGCCAGCTAAGTCAGTCATCTCACCAACTGAGGATATCGAGCGCCAACGCGCGATCTGGTAAGTTAGTCAACTAACTTATTCTCCGGGTCCGATTCTTGGAGGTCGCCTCGACATGACGGCAGCAGCACCTCAGACTTCGTTTCTCGCGAGCCGCCGCGGCAAGCTGACGCTCGCGTTGCTGTGCGCGGTTGGGTTCCTCGATTTCGTCGACGCGTCGATCGTGAACGTCGCGCTACCGTCGATCCGCGACCACCTGCACTTCTCGGTTCAGAGCCTGCAGTGGGTGCTGAGCGGCTACTTGCTCACCTACGGGGGATTCATGCTGCTCGGTGGCCGCGCCGCCGATCTTCTCGGTCGCCGGCGGGTGCTCGTCACTGGAACATCGATTTTTGCGATCTCCTCGCTCACCGCCGGCGTCGCGGGCAGCGAAGGGACGCTGATTGGCGCCCGCCTGGCGCAGGGGACCGGCGCGGCGATGATGATGCCGGCCGCGCTCTCGATCCTGACCACATCGTTTCACGAGGGCAGCGACCGCAACAAGGCCCTGGGCGCCTGGGGCGCCCTGGCAGGCCTCGCATCCGCGGTCGGCGTATTTCTCGGGGGCGTGCTCTCAGAGGGACCGGGCTGGAGGTGGGTGTTCTTCGTAAACCTGCCCGTCTGCGCGGTGATACTCGTCGCGACCTTTCGCCTGATCTCCGGGGAGCGGCACCGCGCCCGGCTGGCCAACTTCGACACGCCCGGCGCGGTCCTCGTGACGGCCGGGATGCTGCTCCTGGTCTACGCGCTCGTCCGCGCGCCAGACATCGGCTGGGGCAAGGCCCGGACGATCGGGGAGCTCGCGGGCGCCGGGGCACTTCTCGCGGCGTTCGTAGTAAACGAGCGCCGCCAACGAAATCCGCTCGTGCCACTGTCGATCTTCCGGATACCCGGGTTGGCAGCCGCCAACGTGACCCAGGTGACCGCCCTAGCGGGCTTCTACTCGATGTTCTTCTTCATCACGCTCTACATGCAGAACGTGCTCGGTTACTCGCAGATCCAGGCCGGTTCGGCATACGTCCCAGTCACGTTCGGCGTAGCGGTCGCGTCCGGGATCTCCTCGCAGCTGTTCGCGCGGACCGGCACCCGGCCGATCATCGTCGCAGGCGCGCTGCTAGGCGCGGGCGGCCTCTACTGGCTCTCGCGGATCCCGGTCCATGGGTCGTACCTGACCGATCTGCTCCCGGGCCTGATGATCATGTCCTTCGGCCTCGGTGCCGTATTCGTCGGCGTGACCACGGCCGGAAACGCCGGCGTACCACCCGACAAGGCGGGACTCGCCGCCGCCCTGATCAACGCGTCGACATGGCTCGGTGGCGCACTCGGGATCGCGATCTTCTCGGCGATCTCCACCTCCCGTGCCCGACACCTCCTAACAGCACACGCCTCCACACCCGACGCGCTCACCTCCGGCTTCCACCGAGCGCTGTTAGCGGGCAGCCTCTTCCTACTCGCCGCCGCGGTCATCGCCGCACGCGCGATAAACACCCGCGGCGAGCCCCTCCCAAGCCCTCGCCTCGAACCACTGCCCACCCCAGACACTGCCTGAACACGCAAACCTGCACCAGCAACCGAGACTCGCCAGACACCCCGTGCGACGCTTCAGCTTGCACCCGGGGAACGGTCGGCCGACGAACCCTCGCACGCGTCCAGCTACCGACGCCGGGATACCTAGGGCCACTCATCACCTTATCCCCGAGCATAAGGTAGCCGCGCGGTCATTTTGAGGTAGGGCGGCGCCTGAAGATCGGTCGGCTGCCCGATGGCGTGTGCGGGGCTTAGACGTAGCTTGGCATCACTAGCCAACTACTGAGCGAGGAGCCCAGCAATGACACTTCCAATCACTCGTTTTCGCAGGATCGCCGCCACCGCCGCCGGCGGTTTGCTAGCCACCTTGATGTGGCTGGTGTTGTCGGCCGGCGTCGCGCACGCCAGCATCATCCAGACCTACAACTACTCGCAGAACGATCAGTTCTTCCACGTACCCGATGGCGTGACCAGCGTGCACGTCACCGTCGACGGCGGTTCCGGTGCCGACGGGCAGGGAGCTTACGGCGGCGGCCCCGGAGCGATGGGCGGAGAGGTCACCGGTGACCTGGCCGTGACGCCGGGTGAGTTCCTGACCATCTGGGTCGGCGGCGCGGGACAGCCTGACGGCGGAGCGGGCTACGGCGACCCTACCCATACCCTGTTCCAAGGCGGGACGGGCGGGAACCCGGCCGGGGGCGTGTTCGGCGCCGGTAATGGCGGCGGCGGTGGCGGCGCCAGCTACATCGCCGCGGGAGGCCCTCCGGAGGTGCTGGCCGGCGGCGGCGGCGGGGGCGGCGGTAGCGGGACCTACCTCGACACCTCCACCGAGGGCGGCGGCGCCAGCTCTGGCGGGTATGCGGTCACCGACCCGCTACCGAGCGGCAACCTGTACGCGAACACCAACGGGGGCGGCGAGGGCGCGACCGCTGGTGGGCTCGCGGGCGTGGAGAACGCGACTGGCACGTCCAATGGCGGCCATGGCGGTGACGGGGGCAGCACGTTCGGCACGGGCGGCGGTGGAGGCGGTGGTGGAGGCGGCTACTCCATCTGTGATCCGCTTGTCTATACGTATTGCTGGAGCGCCGGGGGTGGCGGAGGCGGCGGGAACAGCAGCTACGGGGGCGGCGGCGGCGCCGGCGGCAACTCCTACGCTTCCAGCATCCTGTCCAACGTCACATTCGACAGAGCCCCCTTCAGCGCGGGTCACGCCGGGCAGGTCAGCATCAGCTACGGATCGCCGAGCGCCACCACGCTCAACTCGTCGACCGGGACGTCCAATGTCGGCCAGTCGGTGACCTTCCGCGCGTTCGTCGATCCCACCGACGGTGGCGGAACGGTTTCCTTCACGAGCGATGGGACGCCGATCTCTGGCTGCAGCAACCTGCCGTTCGTGTCGGGCGGCGGCACCGACTGGGAAGTGGGCTGCACGACGGCATCCCTGCCCGCGGGCAGCCACAGCATCACCGCGACCTACTCGGGGGACGACACGTACGCGGGCAGTTCCGCAACCACGCCCGAGACGGTCAATCAGTACGCGACCAGCACCACGTTGACCGCGAAGTCGTCGACGCCGATCGACACCACGATCAGCCTGACCGCCAACGTCGCTTCCAGCGACGGCGGCGGGACCGTCACGTTCACCCAAGCCGGCACCGCGATCAAGGGCTGCAACGCGGTTCCGCTCGTCGCCGCGGGCACAGGCTTGCGGGCGATCTGCAAGCAGGCCTGGACTCAGCCCGGCAACTACACCGTCGTCGCCAACTATTCCGGCGACGACAAGTATGCGCCGAGCTCCGCGAAGGCCGCGATCAAGGTGACCCTCGCTCCGACCGTGTCGTCGGTCACGCCGAACGCTGGTCCGACCAGCGGAGGCCAGACCGTCACGATCACCGGAGCCAATCTGACTGGGGCCACCAGTCTCACCTTTGGGACAGTTGCGGCCACCAACGTCAAGGTCGTCTCGGACACTACCGTGACGGCCACCGTCCCCGCCCATGCCGCGGGTACGGTCAACGTGTACGTGACCTCGCCGCTGGGCAAGAGCCCGACCTTGTCGGGTGATCGCTACACCTACGACGCGGTCCCCACGGTGTCAGCAATCTCCCCCAGCAGCGGCGTGAAGGGCACCGTGGTGACGCTCACCGGCACCGGGTTCGTCCCCGGCGCCAAGGTGATGTTCGGGTGCGCCTCGGCGAGCAAGGTCGTTCGGGTCTCGAATACCGCGCTCAAGGCCACGGCGCCAGCGCCGTGCGCGGGTACGGTGCCGCTCACGGTCACGACCCCGGGCGGCACCAGCGCCACCAGCCCGGCCGATCAGTTCACCTACTCGGGCTAATCGTCCTGCCGTGGGTGCCGAGTTCGGGCGTCCGTCCGCGCTCGGCACCCGCCCGAGATCGCCCCGGCTGCCGGCTTAACCTGGCGGTATGCCGGTGCTCGTGCCCCAGGCCACCGACTTCCCAGGCTGGTATATGAAGGCGACTCTCGCTCTGCAGGATCGACGTTGCCCGCAGCCTCGATTTGACTGGCATCGGCGCGCGCCAGCAATGCGGTTGTCGTGGGCGGTGGCTTGCGGTAGGAGGCCAGTAGATCTGGCGGTACTTCCTTCGAGTCTGTGGCGCGGAGGCGCAGTTACCGCTTCGGCGTCGTCACCATCCGGTACTTGCCCGCACGGTCGATCTTGAAGAGGAACCATTTCGCTGCGATCAAGTCACCGTGGGCGTCGAATCTGACGGGTAGCCCGAGGATCGACGTCGCCTCCTTCGTGGCCTTGATGGCGGCCAGTACGTTCCCGCGGCTCGGCGTCTCGCCGCTCCTGCAAACGGATGCGATCGCACCGTCGACCACATGCGTCGCCGCGTACACCGGCGGGCCAAACGTGCCGAAATTAGGGAACCTCCTTGCGGCGGCGGCCGCGATTGGCCTATCTGCCGGGATCGCCCTGATGTCGGGGCCGAACGCCGAGACATATGAGCCCGGGATCGTGAAGGCTGATGACTGTATCCCGTCGGTTCCGAACAGCACCGCTTTACGGTGGGCGCGCGCCAGTTGCCGTCCGAACTGCTCGGCATTCACCGCGACCTGCCACGGCA
>DASSGR010000255.1:0-2557 GCA_035693425.1 Solirubrobacteraceae bacterium | reverse complement strand
ATCCCCGACCCCTCGCTCTCCGCTCCGACCACCTCACCACCGTCAGCGTCCTGCTGCAGTTGCTGCTGGGCACGTTCGGCCTCCAGCGCCCGCTTGGCCTCACGCAACGCCGCCCTGCGCCCCTCCGCGGTCCGCAGATGCTCGCGTCCTACCTGTGCCTATGTGTAGTTCCTGAGTAGGTTGGTCCATCCGGGCCTCCTTGGAGGCTGAGAGCTGCCAAGCACCTCAGTCCCACCAAGGAGGACACCGGATGAAGCTTCACGCTAACGCGGCGCTCAGTCTGAAAGGCCGCCGAGCGCTCTGCCGTCGGGTTGTGGAGGGAGAGCGGACGCTGACGGAGGCGGCCGCGGCCGCCGGAGTCAGTGTCCGCTGCGCGCGTAAGTGGGTGGGTCGCTACCGAGCCGAGGGAGAGCTCGGGCTTTTGGACCGCTCATCGGCGCCGCGCACGATCCCGCATCGCACCAGCGAGCAGCGGGTCCGAGCGATCGTCGCGCTCCGGCGGCTGCGGTTCACCGGCCCTGAGATCGCCGAGGTGCTGGGCATGGCCGCATCTACGGTCTCGGCCATTTTGACGAGGATCGGGATGGGCAAGCTCGGCCGGGTCGGCCTAGAGCCGGCTGAGCGCTACGAGCGGGCTCGTCCTGGCGAGCTCATCCATGTCGACGTCAAGAAGCTAGGGCGAATCGAGCGCGCCGCTGGAGCGCGGATCATCGGGATGGCGAACCGGGGAAGCCGCCCCAAACGAGCCGACGCCGCAGGCGTCGCTCGTCAGATCGCCGGCTGGGAGTACGTGCATGTCGCGATCGACGACTGCACCCGCTTGGCCTACGCCGAGGTTCTCTCAGACCACAAGGCGCTCACCGTGATCGCTTTTCTCAGGCGAGCGGTCCAGTTTTTCTCCCGTCATGGCGTCACGGTCGAGCGCGTGTTGACCGACAACGGCTCGTCGTACTGCTCGGCGGTTCACACGATCGCTTGCCGCGGGCTTGGGATTCGCCACCTGCGCACCCGCCCCTACAGGCCCCAGACCAACGGCAAGGCCGAACGCTTCATCCGCACCCTGATCGCCGGCTGGGCCTACGGCGCCGTCTACCGCAACAGCACCGAGCGCGCCCGCGCCCTCGACGGCTGGCTGTGGTACTACAACCACCACCGCAAACACTCAGCCCTCGGCCGCCAGCCCCCGATCGCTCGACTCAACGACCGAACCAACCTTCCCGGGACTTACACCTATGCACCGGCGTCCCCAGAAATAATGACGGTCCCGTCGAGCTGGGGCTCCCTTCGCGAGCAGGCGTCCGGCAGCAGCTCAGCCGACGCTTCTCCTTTCACGACATCGGAGCCACGCTAACGCCGAGGGCGGGAAAGGCCTGTGCCAGCACGAAGGCAGGGCTCGAGGCGCGCGATCCAAAGAGACCCCGTATTCGCCTCTATGAACGAGGGCCCGGTGTCAAGTCCTTTGTGCTTTAGCGGGACGGAGCGTGCCTGCGAGAGGTGGTCGCCCGCCGGCATGGATGCCGGCGGAGTCCGGGCCGGATGGGGTGTGGCGAAGCCTAGGGAGCGCGGGCGGGGTAGCGGGCTGGAGCGGTGCTCATGTCTCTATCGCGTCATTGACCTTTGAGGACTTGGTGTTATCGGGGCTCGCTCCGGTGGCGCATGTCAAAAATGGACTGTCAGGCAGTCAGGCGAATAACGGCGCCTGCCGGAGCGAAGGGCTTGAACGGTTGGTTGCGGGTCAGCATGTACCAGATCGCCTCGGTCAGCTTTCTGGCGAGCTCGATCTGGGCGACCTTGGCGCCGCGCTGGCGCCCCAGGCGGCGCCTTGGTGCGCTGGTAGCGCTCCTTGCAGAGCGGGTGCGAGGACGCGGCGATCGCCGCCTCCATCAGCCCCCAGCGCAAGTATCGAGGGCCGTGTTTGGAGAGCGGGCCGCGGCGGTCCACCTCGCCGGATTGGCTCACGCGCGGGCACAGGCCGGTGTACCCGGTCAGCTTGGTCGGGGAAGCGAAGCGGGTGATGTCGCCGATCTCAGACGCGATCGTGAAGCCGGTGATCCAGCCGATCCCCGGCGCGGTCATCAGCAGTGGGATGTAGCGATGATCGGCGCCGGAGCGGTGCAACCAACGTTCGATCTCGGCGATCCGCCGGTTGAGATCGTCGATCAGCTCAACGCTCGCCTGGACGTGCCCGCGCCACGGCTCGGGGAACTCCAGGTCGGCGAGCAGTCGGCGGCCGGCGACGCCGAACAGGTCGGCCATCGGGACCTGATGCCCGAACGCGATCAGCGAGGCGTGGACGCGGTTCTTGAGGATCGCGCGGTGCTTGACCAGATGCAGCCGCCAGCGCGACCGCTCGCGCTCGGCGCGCAGCTCCGGCGTGGGCAGCCAGATCGCCGGCACCAGATCGCGGAACGACAGCTCCGCCAGGACCCGCGCGTCGACCCTGTCGGTCTTGCACGCCAGCGGCGCCAGTCCCTTGACCCGCTGCGCATCGGCGACCAGCACCTCCCAGCCGTGTTCGACCAGCTCGTCGTGCACGAACCGCGCGCCATTCATCGAC
>DASSGR010000254.1:0-3909 GCA_035693425.1 Solirubrobacteraceae bacterium | reverse complement strand
TGGATTTGCGCTGATCGTGCTCGCTGCAGTGCCCAGCCCGCGGGCCGTGACCGTCACAGCGGCAGACGCCAACGAGACCGGCTTTCGCGCCGTCGCTCGTGATCGGGTCTTCCTCACGGTGATCGCAGCCAACATCGTGCTCGTCGTCGTCGGCCATACGTTGTTCTCGAACATCCTGCCGCCATTCGCGAAGGCCCACACACCGGTCGGCCCCGCCGAGATCGGGATCATTGTTCTCGTCAACACGTCCTTCATCGTCATCGCGCAGATCCCGGCGGTGCGCGTAGTGGCGCGGATGCGACGCACACACGCTTTCGCGCTGACAAGCGCGCTCTTTGCGGTCAGCCTGCTCGCGGTGCTGCCAGCGACGCTCATCCACTCGGCGCTTGCGGCGACCAGCCTCCTCGTCGGCGTTGCGATCGTCTTCGCGCTCGGTGAAATCGCACACATTCTCGTCCTCGGGCCGCTCGTCGCGGACATGGCTCCAGCCCATCTGCTCGGCCGCTACCTGTCGCTCTACAGCCTGACCTTCACCCTTTCCCTGGCCATCGGCCCAGCGATCGGTGGCCTTCTCCTACAGAGCGCACCAGACGCCATCTGGTGGGGTGGTGCGGTTGCCGCGGTGCTGGCCGGAACCTTCCTGCTTCGACTCGGCGACCGCATCCCCGACCCGCTCCACGAAGCACCGTCACGTCTTGCACCGGCGCCGGAGGCCGCGTGAGTCCCTCAGTCGGACGCGCAACGGAGCTATCAGATGCACCAACACCACACCTTACGGAGAAGCCAGCAACGTGCTTGCGATTGGACGCTATTCGACCAGGCGCTATCAAGCTCGCGATCGGCCGCTACGCGAGCCGCGCCTTCGACGCGTGCGTCCGCGCCGAGAAGCAGCGCGTGACCGAGCTCCGCGAAGGGGCTCGACCCGGGGTATCTGAGCCAGCTGCTGCGCTCACTGGAAGCCGCCGGCCTGGCCAGAGTGGCGGCCGGTGCGGACGGCCGCCGGGTTCGGGTTGCGCGCCTCAGTGCTGCTGGCCGACGCGAACGCGCCGGCCTGTGACAGACGCTCGGACGAGCTGGCGCGATCGCTGCTCACAACCTTGAGTTCCAAGCAGCGCGAACGGCTGGTCGCGGCGATGCATGAGGTCGAGCGTCGGCTGACTGCGGGGAGTGTGCAGATCACGACCGTCGATCCTGAGCACCCCGATGCGCAGTATTGCCTCGCGGAGTACCTCGCCGAGCTCAATCGCCGTTCGGAACGGGGCTTCGACCCAGCGGTCGGGGCCACCGCTCTGCCGCACGAGGTCCGGCCGCCCGCCGGAGAGTTCTTCGTCGCCTACCTGCATGGCGAGGCGGTCGGCTGCAGTGCGGTTAAGCACCACAAGGACGCGCCGGCCGAGATCAAGCGCATGTGGATAGCTCCGAGGGCGCGCGGACTCGGCCTGGGCCGCCGGCTATTGGAGAGCCTCGAGGCGTGCGCGCGGGCCGGTGCAGCTCGCGTCGCGCGCATCGAGACGAGCGCGGTCCTTGTCGAAGCGCTCTCGCTGTACCGGTCGCCCGGTTGGGTTGAGGTACCCGCGTTCAACGACGAGCCGTTCGCGGACCACTGCCTTGAGAAGGCACTGACCGTGAGGGAATCGTTCAGCACCTCACTCTCAACAGGGCGCGTGTCGGAGCCCTTCGACTGAGCGGACGTTGAGTTCTGCTTTGCTGCTGGCGCGCTGCTCGGCCTCAGTTATCCCGCATGCCTGCAACGCGCGGCTAGCAGGGCGGTGCCGACCTCGTATTCGCATCGGAGGCGCCATGCTTTGCTGGCATTCCGAGGCTCTTGGCGCGGCCCGTGACCGGCCTCCTCTACGTGGGCCCGGACGAGCACCCGGGCGCCGTGCTTGCTCACATCGAGCTAGCAACCCTTAGCGGCGTCGTTTGCATGGATCAGAAGCCCTTGCTCGTGGGCGTGGATCTCGATCCGCAGCCCGCGGCGTTTTCCGTCCACGACCTCAACCGCCCGCCGGCGACCGGCGCGGACCTCGTTGAGCACACGGCGCGTGCTCGTCGGTCTGCTCGGCCGGGAGCAGCCCCTCGGCCAGCCATCGGCGGATTGTCATTGTGCTCACGCCGAGCTCGCGAGCGGCCTGCACGGTCGACACTCCGCTGCCGGCGGCGGGAGCGCGGGCGCCGCGGGGATGCTGCGCTTGGGAAGGATGCGATCTAGGGTTAGGTGCGGGTGGCCCCGGAGTCCTTCCGGAACCACCCGCTGGTGGCGGAGAGTGGGGGGGCGCAGTCTCCGTCACGTCTAGGAGACGCCCAACAGGGGATGAGCTAGGACCCGGAGGTTCGGCTGAGCCACCGCTGATCGAGGACGGCGGATCACCTAGTGCTCATCGAGGACGGCCGGCGATTCCGGCGCGCTCTCGGGCTCCGGGCCCTCGGCCGTCTGGCTGCGATCTGTGGGGCGCCGCCCCGGCCTCGGCTGCGCGTTGGTCGGCGTACCCGTGCGGGTACGGGTTACGTAGTCCCGCGCGGCGTACTGGGAGCCGGTGATGGTTTCCCAGTCGGGCAGCTCCTCGAGCCCGCGGCCCCCGAGCAGCGTCCGGAGTCGCTCTCGAAGCCTCGGTGGCGGGCGGTCGAATGACGCGCCACATCGGGGACAGGCCGTCAGGCGCTCGTAGATAGGACCGGTGTGGAACCGGGCGCGGCAGCGGGGACAGTCGAGGTACTGCAAGGTGCTTCTGATGGCGAGACGTCCGCCGAGTGGGAGCATACGGCCGGCGGCTTCGCGCGACGCTTGCCTCGCGCGCCGCTAATCAACATTTAACGCGCAGCCAGCCCCACCGGTCTCGCGAAGGTCAACGCGAAGATCGACTACGTCCATCTGGATGGCGTCGACCAAATTCCCCAAGTAACACGTGGACCGCAGCGAAACGGATACAACGTGGCTCTGCCATTCTCGAGCCAGCTGCGCTCCGCGCTCCGCACGTCTGCGGCCAACAACGCCTGTGAAGCTGAAATCGGCTCCGCATCGCGAACCGCGAGAGTGCCCCGTCGGGCGGTCACACACTTGCTTAGCCTTGCTGGCCAGCCAGCTGCAAACAACCGCGCACGCTGCCAGCCCCGGCGCCCTCGTCAGCCAAGCAGCTTGAGCGACCGTGACACCCTCGCCGCCGCCTTGGACCAACCTCAACGGCGAGGCTTCATGGAATCGCGTCGGGCAGCGCGACGGTCGCATGCCTCCAAAGCCGATCCTCCCCGAGGGCCCCGGTGCGGACGAGTCCTTCGGCGACGACTGAGCCGTCATCGGCCGCGACTCCGCGGGCTCGGCGCTGGCCCGATGCTGCCAACTTCAATCGTGATCATTTTGTCCTCAGAGTCGGTCTAGCGCGCGGGGGTAGGAACGCTGCTCCGCTCCGTTGCTTGGATCTGTCGTCGGGCAACGAGAGCATCCTTGAGTCGCCGTTTGATCTCCTCGGCGATGAGGGTGGCCGTTGTGTCGATGAGCGCATGCTGCATGGCTGACGCTTCCACGTTGAGTGTGCTGTACGTGAGCACCCGCACTCTGGAACGGCGCGACAAGCGTCTCGTGCGCGTGTGGCCGCCTGCCCGTCGCGTAGTCCGGTGCACAGGCAGCGGCTGACTTTCGGGCGCTGCACGCGTTCTAATCATTAGAGGTCCTCTTGGCTGAAGTAGTCGACATCCGCGGTCAGCGTGTCCGCCCCGAGGTCAGCCCTGTGCTGGTTGATCCAACCGGCGTGCGTGCCCGGCGGCTCGCGCGCGCCGGGCGCGCGATCGCGCTGGTGTTGCTGCTGTGGGTCGTGGGGTTGGGGCTTGCCGGGCTTGGCATCCTGCCGGCGGAGGATCTGCCGCTTGGAAGCACCCTCTCGGGGACGGCGCCGTCAGCGCTTCATTCGCCGG
>DASSGR010000253.1:0-16610 GCA_035693425.1 Solirubrobacteraceae bacterium | reverse complement strand
GAAAGGCTGGCTCGGCACGATCGCTGCTGCTCACCAAGCCCGAGTCGTGTCGTGGGCTCGCCGGCGTCGCCACCACGCTTCTCCTCCTGATCAGCCAGCAGCCGATGCAGAAGTCGCTCGCTCATGGCCCTGTCGGCGACGGAGCGGAAGCCAGGACCCAGCCCGGCAGAGTTCCCTTTCGACCCGCTTGGAGACTTCAGGACGCGCCGCGGCGTGGAGCGGGGCCTCAGACGAACCTGCCCGCCCTCGCTGTTGCGCGGGCCGCGGCACGCGCGGACGCGTCGTCTCGCTACTGGGAACTGGTCAACGTATCGAGAACCCGGTCCATCAAGGCGAAGAACTGCGTGCGCCTGGCGTCGTCTGCCAGGGGCTCAAGGGGAGCCCTGGGCCGAGCGCGTTTTGCGTCGAGCTGTATGCCGAAGTTGGCAAGATCGTGCACGAGCTGCTCGACGCTCTCGTGGTCCCACGGCTCGGCATGCTCCGAGAGCGTCGTTAGAAAGACTCCGAGCTGTCCGCGTCGGTCTATTAGGAGGAGCGGCTTGCCCGCCGTCCGGAAACGGACGCCAGCGGCGGGGGTGTAGCGAACGCTAAGCCGGGGCTCGCCGTCTGCCCAGTCGAGGATGGCGTCCGCTGCGTGGGCGGCCAACTCGCTCTGCTCGCGAATGGTGGCGAGCAGCGTCTCGCGGTCAAGTCGCTGACGGCGCGGCCCGGAGCGCTCTTTCTCGCGAGCGCTCTCCTCTCCATATGTCTCGGGAAGCAACACCTCGACACCTTCACCCACCGCTCGTCGCATTTCGAACGCCAGGAAGTTGACGTCGGTGGTCGTGTGGAAATTCAGGTACGACACGATGTGCTTGAGCTCGTCGGTGATTTCGTCGACCGCGATTATCAACCTCATGCTTCCGCTCCGGAGGTTGTCCTCGATCGCAGCACGGAGTTCCTCGTCAAGGTCGCTGTCGGCCACTAGTGCGTCTGACAGCGAACCGTTTGCCTGGCTGCGCGCGAACGCGTCGTCGAAGTCCGCGAAGCTCATCTGCGAAATCGCCGACGCGTATGCAAGGAGCTGCCCGACGACGTGGCGGCGGATTTCGCGGTTCGCCGCCAGCTTGCACTCCACTACGGTGATCTCGCCGCTGGCATCGACGATTACGACGTCCGCCTTTCCCGTGCCCGAGATCGGCATCTCCTTGGCGACAGCCGTCGGCCGCTCGTCGATACCCGGCAGCAGAGACGGCGTCTCGGCCAGCAGGTCCCGGAGCTCCGCCTCTTTCGTATAGGCGGTGGTCTGCGGCGTGTGCCAGGACCCCCCGCTGACGCGGCGAATCAACATGAGCGAAGTCAACTGCATCAGAAGCATCGTCGCCACACCGCCGGCGGTGCACTAGGCTCGATTTAGGCCAGGGCATGCGGATCGTCGTTTGGAACATCGCGAATAAGCCGCGCGCCTTCGACGCGCTCAAGACGCTTGCGCCTGACGTCTCGCTTCTAAACGAGGCCTCACCACCGCCGACCGCGAACGGGATTTGGCGCACGGTGACGGAGGGACGCGATCAAGCACACAGGCCGTGGTCGGCCGCGGTCCTGAGCCCTCATCGTCTGAGTGAAGTCACCGACGCGCGGCCGACCTGGCGTCAGTCCAAGCGAGATGTTCCGTTCGTCTGCTCAAGGCCAGGTTCGTGGATCGCCGCGACCGTTGAGATGGCTCCGGCCAGCCCACTGACGGCAGTTGCCCTGTATGGACTGCTCGACGAGCTCTCCGACGCGTCTGTCCACCGATCGCTGTCCGAACTGAGCCCGGTGTTTGACGATCCGCGCTACGGGCAGCGCGTGGTGCTCGGCGGCGATCTGAACACATGGACGGGTTGGCCCGCCAACGAGCCGTTCCTGGCCCGCGACCGCAACCTCCTGCAGCGGTTCGAGGCCCTCGGCCTTGTTGACTGCCTCGCCCTGTTGAGACCGAAGGGGCGGCTCGAGGGCTGCACCTGCACGTTCGGCGACGGCTGCCCGCACACCCGCACGCGGCGGGACCCCCGCAGGCCCGAGGTTCCCTACCAGAACGATTATCTGTGGGCATCCCCGGCACTTGCCAAGCGTCTGCGTTCTTGCCAAGTGCTTGCCAGCGACGAGTGGTTCTCAATCTCCGACCACGCCCCAATCCTCGCCGAGTTCGACCCGGACTAGAGCTGCGCAGTGCCGGTTGGACCGACACGGGCAGTCAAGCGACCCGGCGTCGACGACAATGGAGAACGGGCGCTTCAGCTGAACGATGTCTCGCAAATCGCCAGAGGCATCACGGCGCATGTTCGACCTATGCGAGGTCGCGAGACTTCTCCCTCCACGAACCAGGAGCAGTCACACGACGGCTTCTGCGACCTCTCGACGCTGCCGCTTTCGGGACATAGGCAGCCACGCCGGCGCCGTCAGCGGCCAATGCTCGCGCGACCACGCAAGCAGGTGCCGGCCCGGTCGTTCAGCAGCGACGTGCTCGCCGCCAATAGGAAGTCCGAGGCCTTGGGCTTGATCGAGACAGGCGAGCACGCGGAAGACGCCGGGAAGCCCGCGTTGACCGGAGCAAACCTGATTTGGCGAGGATTCTCCCCGGCCGACCACGGACTCGACCCGGGATCCCTTCGTTATGAGTGAAATCCAACGGATCACGGGCGTTCACGGAGGGAGAGGAAAGACCACTAATTCCCTGCAGAGCGCCAGAATCAGGCATGTACGTCCGTGACGGTGCGATGCGGGGCGAGTGAAACTGGCGCAGAATGGACGCGGCTCGGGACGCCTCCTTTGTCGCCGCGAAACGCTAGTGGGGCTGTGGCGCCGCTGAAGAAGTGAACGCGACCGCCGGCGAACCTGCACGGCTTCCGGTTCGGCAACCGAATGCCGGTTGCCTCATTCAACGAGGTGAGCCGATCAGCACCCCGGCGGATGACCAGCGCACCGAAACGAGCGCGTAGGCGTTCAGGCGCGCCTGTGCACGATCAGCACGGTACGTCCCGAGTGCGCCGCGACGGCGGCCGCCACGCTGCCGAGGAAGACGCCTGCGAGACCGCTCTTGCCGTGGGAGCCGAGCACGATTAGGCTCGCGTCGCGGTCGTCGGCCACGCGCGCGATCCCCTTCCACGTTGGCGCCTCGGTGAGCTCGAGACTCTGGGTGCGGAAGCCGACGGCTTGCGCTAGTGAGGCTCCGTGCGCGGCGGTTTGCTCGGCAGCTGTTCTGACCTCGTCGCTTGCCGCCGCGTCGAATTCGACCCCGGGCGGCGGCATGAACCCGACCACGAACGGACGCCACACGGTCAGCACGATGGCGTCCCGTCCGGGCTCAAGCTGGCGGCCTGCCTCGTCGATCGCGAGCGCGGCCAGATCCGAGCCGTCGTAGGCGAACAGCACAGGGCCCAGGTCGCCGGCGCTCATGTCGCCGCGCCGGCCCGATCGGCCGTGAGCTCCGCCGAGTCGCCGTTGCGCGGGCCGCCGTACTGTCCGCCCGCGTCGCACGCGAGCGGCTCGGTCAGAACCGTCGCCCTGGAGGAGTCACGGATTCGATCGAGCAGCGGAGGCGAATACCACGCCGGCGCCTCGCCGCTCTGCCATGTCTCCAGTGCCGGCGCCGGCGGCCGTACCCCGCCAAGCGCATAAAGGGAGACGGCGAACAGCGTGCCGGCGCTCGCGATCCCGAAGCAGATCCAAAGCGCGGTCCGGGTGCCTGCCGCCGGGCTCCCTCCGACGGTCGTGGCCACATGTACCAACACCGGCCCGACCGCGAATGCTGCAACTGCCCGCAGCAGCTCGATGATCGCGAACACGCGCTGCAGGGCGTTGTTGCGCAGCGAGAAGCCGGCGATGAACAGCGCCGGCGCCACCGAGCCGCCGACGCCGAGTCCGACTAGTCCAGAGCCGATCGCCATCCGCAGCGACGTGGGCGGGAGGTGAGACAGAAGGACCAGGATCCCCGCGATCAGCGAGAGCATTCCTCCGAGCACGAGGTAGTGGAGCCCCCGGGTACGGAAGACCACCCCAAGCACAACCGCGGTGATCAGTGCAGCGATGAATTCGGGGAACTGAAGCAGGCCCAGGTGCACAGGACTGAACTCGTCTGTGAGTAGGACGGCGGCCAGTGCGACCGCGGATATGGAGCTCGCCGCGGCGCACATCGCAACCACGATCCCGCTCACCGGCAGCGTGCTGCCAAGCGGCCGAATGCACAGCAGCGGCCGCTTGGCGCGGTACTGGTACACCAAGAGCACCACGATCAACGCGAGCCCACACGCCAGCGGCACGAGCGTCATGACGTCCACGAACGGGTGGGTCAGCAGCTCCGACGCGCCGTAGAACAGCGCCACGCATCCCGCGGCAGCCAGTGCGACGGGGAGAGGGTTGCGAGTGGCACTGCGGTCAGCCGGCGGCGCGTCCTGAAAGGTCAGCAGCGACAACAACAGCCCCGCCGCAGCGATACCCGCGATGATCCAAAACAATGGACGCCAGCCGTTGGCCTGGGCCTGAATGCCGCCCACCAGCGGCCCCAGGGCGACTGCTCCGAAGATGCACACATTGAGGATCATCGCCGTCCAGCGCAGCTTCGAGAGCGAAAACGAGACGACTAGCGGAGGCACGGCCGCGATCAGCAACAGGCTCGTGCACAGGCCCTGTAAGACGTGGCCGGCGACGAAGAAGCCCGCGTCGGGCGCGGCCGCCGCGAGCACCGAGCCGAGTACCAGCAGCGCGGCATAAAGGACCAGCATCCGACGCTGGGGAAGATGCTGAGCCAACAGCACAGCCAGGACCGTGCCCACGGCGTAGCCGGCGTTGGCCATGCCCGACGCGAGGCTCATCGCCTGCAGACTCATATGCAGGTCCTTGGCGATGATCGGCGCGATCGGCTCGAGTGCCGCCGACAGCGCCAGGTACGGGACCAGGGAGAAGATAACCATCGCCGCGGCCGCCGGATAGCGGCCCGTCCACGGACCCTGTCGCATCAGTCGATTTCCCAGTCCACGACGCCCATCCCATCATAAGCCCACGGCACCCTGACGATCGATTGGCCGCCCCTGCAGGGCAGCACGAAGCCGGCGACAGCCGACTCGGCCATCGTGTCGTCGCCGTTGCGATTGCGACGGGCCTAGCGGAGCCGGCGATCGCCTCTCACTGAGTGGCATAGGGATCGCACCGGAACTGGCGCGGGCGTGATCCACATGTCGCCAAGGGGATCGCCAGGCTCGATGCTTCCGTAGTGGTGCGCACAAAGGACGTTCTTAGCCCGGCGTGGGGCGAAACAACGCCCGGATCCGCCCGCTCACCGACTCCCTGATGCGGAGATCCAGGCGGTCCGAGCACCTCTCAGCCGTCGCATCGAATCCGGAGCTCCAGAGCTCGCCGAGCCGAATGATGTGCTTACGTCGAGGCTGGTTGAAACTAGCTACTTGTCGATGTCGGTAACCAGGTCAGCAAAGCTGCCCACGCTATCGTGAGTTACTCGCGCGCCGCTCGCCCCCGCGGTGCGCACTGGTCCCCCCGCGAACGGAGTCCGCGGGGGGCCGACCCTTGTACGCGGCACCACCAAGTCATCCGCCCCCGGACCATCGGTAGGGCCATTGATTGAGAACGGTTGGACGAGCCAGAAGTTGCGCTCGCGCGCTGCTGAAAGCGTGGCCGCAGGGCTTGAAATGGCATGGGCGCCCTTGCGGCTCGCGTCGACTAGGGGCGCCGGCGGTCGAGTGCCCGCACTTGTGTTGCGGGCCGACCCGGCGCTACGACCCGCGGCGCGATGGACCCGCTGACACCCAGGATCTGACCCGGCTGCCAGCACCGGAGCGGCGGGGCCCGCCACCGTGAACTCGCCAGCCTCGGCCATACGAAGACGCCACGACGGATCACTCCGCACTTCTGCTGCAGTCGGACATCTTGCGGCTAGAGAGCGCCGCCACCTTGCAGGCCGCCCACGTTCGGCCGCTTGCATCCATCTCAGGTAGTCGCTTACCCTGACCGGGGCTGCCGCGTTGATCGTGCAGCGGCAATGTCGTCCACGAGGAGGAAGGCACGATAAAGGGGGCCGAGAGGCTCGCGCTGGTAGCTGCGGCTCGCGTTTTTTGCGGCGGCGGTACTGGCCGCCGCGAGCCGGGTCCAACCGACGGATCCGAGTCATCCGGCGCACTCAGCCCGTCCGAGTCATCCGGCGCAGTCGGCGTAGCCGACGACGCGGCACCACCGAGGCATCCATCCACGTCGCATCAGTGCGTCGCGGACAACGAGGTCTACATCGCCTCCGTTCGGTTGATCTGTTGGAGCACGATCCAGCGCACCAACAGCCCGCGCGCCGGAACGATCACGGTTCACGTGGCGAAGCCCAGCCGCCGCGCTTCTGGCGACGAGGACGGCGACGTGTCGTACACCTGGCGACACCGAGGTCAGTTCGGCAAGAGCCGCTGCTCGCCGCCCACGGCCAGCGACTCGGTGAAGGTGATCGAGCGGATCACCGGAGTTAGCAAGAGATGCCCAGGCCGGCGTCACGCCGCCCACCACGATTCGAACGGTCCGTATTCGCACCACAAAGCGGTAGGGCATTGATGTCTGTCGTTGTTGTACGAGCGAAGGTGAGGAGTCGACAATGAAGAGAGTCTTGATGGTGCCGGCGCTAGTGATCGGCATTTTGCTATTAGCGGCCGGGTCCGCCTCGGCCTTTAACCCCGACACGCTAGTGACGGTCGGCAGCCCGACCACGCCGTTCTCTCAGAACAAGCAGAACGAGCCCGCGGTCGCGATTGACGCCAACCATCCGAACGTGCTCGTCGCCGGTGCCAACGACAACATCGATATGGAGGCGTGCAACGCCGGCACCGACAACACGTGTCCGTTCACGCCCGGGGTCGGCGTTTCGGGCGTGTACTTCTCGTTCGATAGCGGTACAACCTGGACGCAGCCGACCTACACTGGGTTGACGGCGCGTGATTGCCTCGGCGTCGTTGGCGACAGCGACCCGCCGTGCGCCGCGCACACCGGCCCGATCGGGACGCTGCCGCGGTATGCCGAGAACGGCCTGGTCTCCGACGGTGACCCCGGGGTCGCTTTTGGCCCGCGCCCCGGCCCCCGTGGGTTCAGCTGGAGCAACGGCTCGCGGCTGTATTACTCGAACCTGACTGCGAACGTGAGCGCAGTGCGCTCCGAGCAGGGGTTCAAGGGGTTCGAGGCAATTGCCGTGTCGCGTACGGACAACCCGCAGGCCGCCGCGGCCAACACCAAGAGCGCGTGGATGCCGCCCGTGCTGGTAAGCAAGCAGTCCAGCACGACGTTCTCGGACAAGTCGCAGATCTGGGCAGACAACGCGTCGTCCAGCCGGTTCTTCGGGACCGTGTACGTGTGCTGGGCGGCGTTCGTCGGCCAGGAGAAGGGCAACGCCGCGCCGGCGCCGCTGCAGGTGGCGGTCTCGCACGACGGCGGTGACACCTGGACCCAGCGTCAGATCAGCGCCGCGGCCAATAACGGCCAGCGCAACCCCGAGGACGGGTGCACGATCCGCACCGACAGTGCCGGCAACGCGTACGTCTTCGGCGTCGCGAGCAAGGGCGGCCAGTCGTTCGAGATGATGTCCGTCTCGTCCAACGGCGGCCAGAATTGGTCGAAGTTCGCGCCCGTGGTCGGACCCGTACACCAGCCCGGCGCGTTGGACCCGGTCCAAGGCAGGCCGGTGATCGATGGCGTCGCCGGCGCACGCAGCGATCTGGCGCCGGCGCCGAGCGTTGACATCGCCAACGGCGCGCCGACGGGGGCCGACGCGACCGATCGGATCGTGATGAGCTATGTCAGCGGTCCACTCGCCACGCCGCACGTTGACTTCACGGAGTCCACCGATGGTGGCGCGAACTGGTTGGCGCCCCGGGCGATCGAGAGCGCCGGCGACCGCGGCATCTACACGGCACCGGCCATCTCTCCCAACGGGAGAGACGTGTACGTGGTCTACAACGCGTTCACGACACCGTTCCAGCCGACCACTGCCACACCACGATCGCTGGTCGGCGTGGTCAAGCACGCCGACACCGGCGGCACCGGTCCGACCGGAGCGTTTTCCGAGCTGCATCGCGGCGCGACTGGTGACCCACGCGGATCGACCGCCAACGCCCTAACGGACGAGTTCCTCGGCGATTACGTGTACGCCGCCGCGACGCGCACATACGGAGCGGCGGTGTGGAACGACGCACGCAACGCGGCCGACTGTCCCGCGATCGACGCGTATCGGCAAGCGCTTCAGAACGGCATGAGCGCTACGGCGCCAGCGCCACAACAGGCCTGCGCGCCCAACTTCGGCAACTCCGACATCTACGGCGGCACGTATCCCGATCCGACGCCGTAGGAAGGCACGATTGAGGGGGCGGTCTAGACCGCCCCCTTCCTTATCGGCACGTCCCCCAGCCGCCGAGAACAACAGCAACAAAGAGGAGAGGAAGCCGACTGCCAGGGCAAAACAGCTAGCGACACTCCCGGGTTCACTCAAGCAGGAAACGTCGCCGTTCACTGGCAGCTCAACTTCGCTGCGGGTTAATGAGGCCCGGTCTGCGCGGAATGCAGAAGCCACCCCGGCGCTGATGTGTTGTTGTGATCGAGTCGGGCACACTCTCCCGCCAAGGGGTCAGAGTGCTCCAGCGCGGAGAACCCGAAGCCGGGCCGACTCGGGCGGTAGGCGTGATCGTCGGCGATCGGACGGTCGCCAAGGCATTCGTCGGGTGTCACGTCTGTTCGGGTGACGGATGTAATCGTCCGGCCGGGCCTGGTGCAGGGCTACTCTGAGCCGATGTCGGGCACCGGGAGTCAATCCGAATGGTTGGAGCACGCGCCCCACAACGCGATGGAAGACCCCGGCGAGATCGAGCGCTTCTACGACTGCTGCAGCGTTTTGATGCGTGAACTTCTAGACGCACTTGCTGCGGCGCCCGATCAGCCGCGCTGCTTCCCAGAGATTGAAGAGTCCATCGGGTGGCCACGCCGGCGCATCGCAAGCGTGTTGGGCGGCGTGTGGCACTTGCGGACCACCGAGTTCAGCGGGCGCCGCCCGTACCGCTTTACAGACGAGCAGGAGTCGGCGTCAGGCCGGTGGGAGATGTGGATGGACGCCTCGCAGGCGCTGGCCGTTCGCGCCGCGTCTATCCGATAGCAGAGGTCCCGTCGCGGCCCTAGGCGACGTGCACGCGCACATGCCGAAGCTGGCAGGCTGCTCCAGAGCCGCCGACTCGTCGGCAACACGGGTCGTGTTCGGCGTGCGCGCCAAGTCGAAGGCGATCATCGCCCGGCGGGTCGGCAGACGGCTAAAGCGATCGTCGGCGAGGTTCGCGGTTTCGGCGAGCAAGCCGGAGATCGAGGGCTTGGGCGTCGATCGGTCACTGCGCAGGCCGCAGCATGCTGGTCACGGGCGGACACGCTCCGGCCTGCGACACGCGAGTCACTCGGAATCCGTGGCGCTCGTAGAACGGAACCGTTCGCGGGTTGGGCGTCTCAAGGAAGGCGGGGCTGTGATCGGCGTCGACGCGCACCAGGCACTGCTGGAGTAGGTCCGAGCCAAGGCCGGCTCCCTGACGAGCACAATCGACCCCGAGCCAGGGGAGATACCAGTGGGGATCCCTCGGATGGGCGGCATCCATCTGTTCCAGGATCGCGAAGGTATCTGCGAGCTTCTGGGCCGAAACCGATTCGGTCAGGGCAGCGACGATCGCGTCACCGTCCGCTTCGACGCCCGGAGGGAGCCACATCGCCACAGCCGCGAAGTCGTCCAAGTTCCACACCGTCTTCTCATCGAACGCGGCCCCACCGAAGGCACCTACGAACGCTGGGAAATGCGTCAGGTACGCCAAGGACTGTGGGTAGAGCCATCGCTCGACTGGATCCGCGATGAACGCGGACACCAACGTCGCGATCACCCTCGGCTGATCGGTCTTGGCGACCGGTTCGATCGTCAGCGAACCCATGCTCGGGATCCTACGTCCGAGCCTCGCGACGACCCGCTTCTCGCCTAGCGAGACCCGCTCCGCAGATCAGAGGACAGCCAGGCGGCAGGCCGTCATTCCGTGATCCTGACGTCGCCTAAGCGCTCGCTGGCTGAGAAGCCACCCAACGGGCGAAGCGATCGCCGGCGAGTTGCGCTGGGTCCGCGCGCTTTGCAGGTCGAGATCGCGAGAAGCGCCACGGAGGCGAGCGCGCGCCGAACCCGAAGTGGCCGGCGACGTGGGGCTCTCGGCGCCGAGCCCGTTGGGGACCGCACGAGGTCAGGCGCACAGTCGGCGACGCCGCGGACAGTGTGGGGCCGGCGCCGGCGTGGCGCCGTTTACGGCGGTTACTGGCAGGGACACAACCGATGAGAACGAAGTGCACTGAATCCGCGACATCAAGCGGGCGCGGAGGCGGTTCGGATCGACCGAGCTGTGTTCGATCGCGCCTGTCGCCGATGCGCATTGTGCTTTCGCCATCCGCTCACCTCGTTTCACCTAGACGCAGATGGGTTGCGTCGCTGCTGATTTGTCTCGCGGTTGGACTGGCTGTCGGCATCGCATCGGCCGCGACGTACGTAAGTGCCTCGCCGTTTATGCGCGTGCTGCGGGTGGGTGAGGAGGGTGGCGATGTGCGGAGGTTGCAGCGGTGGCTCACCGCTGTTGGCATACAGACGAGCGCCGACGGAATCTTCGGGGTGTTGACACAGCGGGGCGTCCGGCGCTTTCAGCTCGCGGCGCGCCTATACCCGGCGAGCGGGACGGTCGGGGTGCGAACGGCGCGAACGCTGCAATCGTGGGTCACTCGCGGGAGGAGCATCGGACGCGGCAGCCGCACATCCCGTCGCCCGCCGTTTGGAAGGGTGCTGCGAATCGGGGATCGGGGCGGCGATGTGCGGACGCTGCAGCGGTGGCTGGCCGATGTGGGGATCCCGACGGGCGCGGACGGGATCTTCGGCCTGCTGACGCGCCGGAGCGCTCTGCGGTTTCAGCTCGCGGCACGTCTGAGTCCCGCGAGCGGGACCGTCGGGATCCGCACCGCGACGACGCTGGGGTCGTGGGTCGCGCATGGCCGGAGGGTCGCGCCGGTCGTCTCGCCGTTCGGGCGCGTGCTGCGCTCGGGCGACCGCGGCGGCGACGTGCGCACGCTTCAGCAGTGGCTGGGCGCCGTCGGCATCCCGACCGGCACGGATGGGATCTTCGGGCCGATGACGCTGCGCAGCGCGATGCGATTCCAGCTTGCCGCGGACCTGCGCCCGGCGAGCGGGACGGTCGGCGTGCGAACGGCCCGGGCGCTACAAGCGTGGGTCGAGGGCCGCAGGATCGCCGCCGCGGGGCTTGTGTTCCCGCTGTGGCCGATCGGGCGGGTGCTCTCGCCCAGCCACTGGACGCTCGATCAGGGGGTCGACATCGGCACTGTCGGAGACGCGTGCGGCCCGCGCGTGATCGAGGTCGCGATCGCCCCCGGGACAATCGTTGCCGAGGGCATCAGCGGCTTCGGCCCCGACGCGCCGATTCTGAAGGTCAGCAGCGGTCCGCTCCGCGGGCGTTACGTGTATTACGGACACGCCCGCCCCGCGCTCGTGCCGGTCGGCGCGTCCGTGTCCGCGGGACAGGACATCGCCGAAGTCGGCTGCGGAATCGTCGGGGTCTCCAACTCGCCCCATCTGGAGATCGGCATCAGCGCGCCGGGCGGTCCGCCGTGCTGCCCCAGGCGGCTCGAGACCGCGACCGAGATGTACCGCCTCATGCGGGAGCTGTACGACGCTTCCTGACGCGGCCGGGTCGCAGTCCGACGGAAGTCAACGGTCCCCGCAGAGGCGCGACCTTGGCCAACACGCGCAGCACGCTTCGGGTCCGGACTCCGAAGATCTCGGACCCCGTCCGAGACGACCCGGGCGTCCACACTTGCCCGATGGACCGGCCGCTCCTCCGGATACAACTGATCAGAGCCCATCAGGAACTCCCACCCGGGACCCACACCATGTTCTTCGCCGGCGCCCGCGGAAAGCGAGCAAGGGGTCGCCGGCGAGTGCTTTCGTCATATGAGGGCCGTGAAACGGAACGATCGCTCCGGCGACAATCCGCTTGCGCGCTCAGAGATCACGAGCTGCGGAAGGCCGGGCACGCCTGCCTGGACGGCGTCCACCCGCCGGTGCTACGTCGCGTTTGCGGACGGCGCAGCAGTTCTGAAGCCATCATCCGATCGCAGCGACGACCGCCTGGCCCGCCGGATCCCGATCGCTGCTGACACGGGGAACCCGCTGCCCGACTGGTAGACCCACGAGCACCGGCGATGAACCAACAGCCGAGTAGCAGAGAACAGGCCGCGGACGCACCACTCCGCTTACTCCTTCGGGCCTAGCCCAACACCGCGCGAATCGCACAAGAGATCTCCAAGGAAGCAGACGCGAGCGCGGATTTCGCCAGGAACGGCACACACGAATCCGAGCCCCCAGCGACGTCGCCAAGAGACCTCCTCGCCGCGCAAGGCGAGACCGGCGCGAGTTACGCTTCGCGGGTGGCCGATCTCACCCAGGAGCACTGCCGCGAGTACCCGCCCGGCACCCCGCCGCTAGCTGTGCAAGAGGCGATAGAGCTGGAACAGTATGTCCCGAGGTGGGAGCGAGACGGCGTCAGCGCGCTGCGACGCGAGTTCTCGTTCGACGACTTCAGCGCGGCGTTTGACCTCGTGGCGCGGGTCGCGCTCCTCGCCGAGGCAGAGAGTCACCATCCGGAGATCGAGCTCAGCTGGGGACGTGCCGCGTTCCGGACATGGACGCACACGGCCAACGGTCTTAGTCGCAACGACTTCATCCTGGCTGCGAAGATCGACGTACTTGCTGACGCCTAGCGGCGGCGAGTGTCAGCGGTCACGCACCTGCGCCACTAGTACGAGCGGCGTGATCGGGGACGGCTCGCCCCCGCCGCGAAGCGAAGCGTGGCGTCCCACGACCTCGAACCCTGCCTCCTCGAGCATGCGCCGCAGTTCATCCTCCCCGTAGACGCGTAGCTCATACGCTCGCGGCGGATCCGCGCGAGAGCCGTCGTGAAGGCGCTGCTCCTCGTACATCACGCCGCGCGCCCGGTCCAAGCGCCGCTCAAAGCACAGTGTGCCACCGCCCGGCAGCGGCCTCTCCTCGCGCTCGCGCAGCCCGACGCCGAGCGCATCGCGATGCAAAGTCTCGATTACGAGCCGGCCGCGGGGAGCCAGAACGCGCCGGAACTCGCGCAGAGCCATCCGATCGCCGCCGTCTCCAAGGTATCCGAGCGCTGTGCCGAGCGACAGAACCGCTTCGAAAGTGCTGCTCTGGATCGGCAGTGCCGCATACGAGCCGCGCACAAAATGCGGCCACTTCGCGCCGCCCGCCGCCCGCCCAGCACTGAGCAAAAAGCGGGAGCGATCGACCGCGACCATTCGGAATCCCGCGAGCGCGAGCGGCATGGAGTGCCGCCCATTTCCGCATCCTGCGTCAAGGATCAACGCGCCGGGCCTGCACCCAGCGAGGCGCGCCGCGCCGTCTGCATGGGCAGCCGACTCCGCGGGCACCTTCTCGGCAACAACGGTACTCAGGTACCTCGGATCATCGAAGAAACGCGCCGCCGACAGCATCGTTATTCCACAGCTCCGAATCCACCCTACGCTCTTGCGCCTGCCATGTCATCCCGCGCGCACCAACGACGCAACCATCCGCTTCCCGCGCCGCTCGTGATGCTGATCCTTCGGCTCGGTCCCGTAGCGCGGCCACCGCCTCTGATTCCGGCGAGCGCCGGCATGCGGCCGTAGGAACCCAAGGGGCGGTGTGAACTTCGGATCACGCGGCCCTCTTCTTCCGAACCCGAGCTCCGCGACCACGAGCCGCGAGAGCGCTACCCATCATGTCCGAGAGGGTCATTGATCGCGGGTGACGGGAATATCGCGGCGCGACAAACTAAGTCTTTGATCGGCAGGCCACGGCGTCCGCACGGTGATCGAGGGCGCCGCCTACGCGCGGGCATCGGCGAGCGGCACGGAGCGCGGCTGCATAGGCAGAAGTCTGGGCTGACTCCGACCGAGTCGATCGGATGGCTCGATGTTCGTGACAGGGGCAGTCTGGTGTGAGTAGAGCTTTCGGCAGGGACCGGTACGGGCCCGCCACGCTATTGGGCTAGCAAATTCGGCGTTTCGCTTCCGGGTCGCCCCGGGAAGCCTGGTATCGAGCATGGTGTCACTCCCCGCGAAGGACCAACGCCGATTTCGGCTGGGTGACGGCGAGCGGGCGCCGGACGGATTGCGGCGGATCGCTCGCGGCCAGCTGGACATGTCGATCGAGCGACTCGAGGGCGACACCGACGAGGACCTCGGCACGGCGGTTCACGAGACCCGCAAGAGCCTCAAGCGCCTGCGCGCGACGGTGCGACTCGGGCGCGACGAGCTCGGCGACGAG
Source organism: Solirubrobacteraceae bacterium (assembly GCA_035693425.1). Classification (GTDB taxonomy): domain Bacteria; phylum Actinomycetota; class Thermoleophilia; order Solirubrobacterales; family Solirubrobacteraceae; genus Palsa-465. The sequence continues at coordinate 2,215 of DASSGR010000253.1, read as the reverse complement.
GCCTACCGGCGCGAGAACGTCGCCTTCCGCGACGCCGGTCGGCGCCTCGGCGCAGCGCGCGACAGCCGGGTCCTGCTCGAGACGTTCGACGCGCTGACCGACCGCTATCCCAACCAGGCGCCGCCCGAGCGCTATGAGCGCTTCAAGCGGACGCTCGTGGGGCAGCACGGCGCGGCTCAGCGCCGTCTTCGCGACGGCGCCGCGATCGACGAGGTCCTCGGAGAGCTTCGCCGGGCGTGCGCGCGGGTTGGGGATTGGCGTCTTGAGCGGGAAGGCCTTGAGACGCTGGCTCCGGGCTTTAAGCGCATCTACCGGGGCGGCCGCCGCGCGTACCGCACCGCCCGCCGGGAGCCGAGCACCGAGAACCTGCACGAGCTGCGCAAGCGCGCAAAGTACCTTTGGTACGCGGCGCAGATCGTCCGGCCGGCCGCGCCGAAGAAGATGAAGCGCATCGCACGGCGAGCCCACCAGCTGTCGAATCTAATCGGCGAGGACCACGACCTCGCGCTGCTCGCTGCGCGGGCCGACCAGCGGCGCGACCGGTTCGCCCAGGGGACCACCGCCGGCGAGCTGGCCGCGCTGACGGAGCGCCGGCGAGCTGAGCTGCGGCGCAACGCGCTCGACCTCGGTCAGCGCCTCTTTCGCAAAAAGCCGCGTAAGGTCGGGCGGCCGCTCGAGAAGCCACGCGCCGCATAAACGCGCGCACCGGCGGGGCGCCATCGCCACCCGCTAGCCCTCCAACCACACGCCCACGCAGCTCCAACGGTCGCGCATCAGCTTCGTGGCTGCTGGACGACTAGTCACTTCCCGTGAATCGGCTCCGGCGCCCAGAACAGACTCCGTACATCACGGGCGTCTCGTGGGTCCTCACCCCCACCCCTGTTTCAACGGCAACGCGAGGCTCGACGGGATCCGTCTTCAGCGGGCGGCGCTCGCACGCGCCAGGGGTGAACGCGAGCGCCCTCATCGACCGGCTCGTACACGGCCAGCCCGGCGGCCCGGGCCTGCATAGGTACGAACCTCCCGGGCGGCAGCCCGAAGCCAACGAACCACCGCTCCGGCAGTCGCGCGACTCCAACCGTGCCGCCAGCGCTGGGCCGCACGCCCAGCGCTGCCGCTCCGTCTTCTGGGGTTACGATCCATCGACTTCCGCGTCCGGACCCCGCGGACCTGAAGGAGAAGGTCGACCTCCGGGGACAGGGCGCAGGCCACGCAGCTCGTAGGTCGTGAAACCAACCGGCCTTAGGGATGCGCCCTTTCCGCGCACTCAGGTGCGCGGCTCGAAGGGCCAGGACTATCGCCGCAGCGCGAAACGAGGTCTTCGGCGTACTTGCCTCCTGTATCGCCCCGAGGCTGCGGCAGCGTTGCCTCCGCGGTCGGCGCGCTCTCGCGTCTCGTCCAACGCGACAACGCCGACGCGGGTGGCTGCTGCGCTATGTGAGCGACAGTCGAGTGTGCTGTTGCATAGGGTGTGAGCCGGAGCTCACTTCCTCGGAAGGCTGCGATCGGACCGGTCCAACGCACGAATCGGAGCACTGTCGGTTCGTCGCAACAACGGACTCGCGTCCGGGGAACTTGGCCAGGCACGTTCACTCGGATGGCGTGAAACTATCTCGTCAGCTCGGCAAGGTACGTGGAGGTTTCGGCCTCGTCGAGGCCGCCGTGCTGCCCCCGGAACCGCTGCTCGCTCGCGGCAGCTCGGCGAAGCCACGCCTGGCGGCCGGCAGAAGGCAGCACCGCGACGTCGCCGAGGCGGTCCCGCAGCCGAGGACCGATCGCGTCGAAGAGCTCAGCGGCCGGCCGGACCTCGGCCCGGCCGTCGAGCCGCGCCGAGAGCTCGGCGATGACCGTCGGGACGTGCTCCGAGCGCACGTGCAAGAAGACGTCCCGCGAGGAGCCTGCCGGCCGCGACAGGGAGAGCACCGCCGGCAACCCAGGCCACAGGTCGTCGAGATAGTCAACCCGTTCGGGTGAGACGTCAACCTGACCATGATCGGCGGTGATCAGCACGGTCACCCCGCGCAGCTCCGAGACCGCGTCCCACACCTCATCGAGTGAGCGCTCGCAGCCGGCGGCAAACTCGGGTGAGCCCGGACCGTGATCGTGTCCAGCGCGATCGATCAGATCCCAGTACAGCAACCCGTAACGGTACTCCCCGTGCGCGAACGCGTCGGCGAGTGCGCGCACCCCGGCGTCCAGATGCCGGAAGCCGATA
>DASSGR010000252.1:0-2208 GCA_035693425.1 Solirubrobacteraceae bacterium | reverse complement strand
ATGGCTGATCAGCCTGTGGATCAGCGCTTCGTCGAGCGCCCGCTCCAGCTCGCGATCAGATAAGGCAGGAGCGATCTCCAGCAGCGTGCGGGCGGGTGAGGTGATCGGCATCCCCTGGAACCGGCGGATGTCGCGGGAATCGAGCCAGTCGGTGCGGTGCACCCGGACGCCCGGGCGGCCGCGGCCGGCCTCCTTGCCGATCACGGTCACATGGACGTCTTCATTGAACGAAGGACGAAAGCCCCAGGTCGCCCCCGCGGAGTGGTGGCTCAGCAGGGCATTGTCGCCGCAGGCGAGGACGGCCGCGAGCTCGAGAGCGAGCGGTAGGAGTACGGGGAACGGCACCAATGAGTAGATGCTTCGGTGTCTGCTGTGCAGGCGACCACGCGCCAGCGCCCGGTCGATCATGTCCCGCCCAACACCCAATGCCACAGCTGATCACGCGTGATCAGCGACCTCTGTTCCGACGCGATCTGTGCGATCAGGCGGTCCGGCCACCCATCCACGCCGCCAACGTCCCGCTCGATCCCGCCGCCAACCGCCTCGGGACGTTGACCGCGCTCACCGCGGCCAACATCTCTATGAATGTGATGAAGGAGGGCCGGCTGGGTTCCGGTCTGGTGGGTGGGGCAGGAGGTCGGTCCTCCGGATCGAACAGCTTGTGAGGCGCGCGCGGTAGCGGCCGCGCGGCCGGCGTAGTCGAAGCGGAGGACCGACCTGTGGTCACGGTACGTGATCGGCTGGAGGGTTCCTGCTTGTCGTTGCTCTGTGGAGAGGAGGGTGTGGTGTTGCACGTCGGGTTAGATCTCAGTCGTCGGCGGGTGGATGTGTGCGCGATCGGGGAGTCGGGGGAGCTGGTCGGGCAGTTCCGCTCGCCGGTGGACCGCGACGGTCTGTATGGGCTGTCGCGGCGTCTTGAGCCCTATGGCGAGCGGGTGCGGGCGGTGGTGGAGTCGATGAACGGCGCACGGTTTGTGCACGACGAGTTGACCGCTTATGGGTGGCGGGTGCTTGTTTGTGATGCGCAGAAGGTCAAGGGGTTGGCGCCGTTGGCGTGCAAGACCGACAAGGTCGACGCCAGGGTGCTGGCCGAGCTGTCCTGGCGGGATCTGGTGCCGGCGATCTGGCTGCCGACCCCCGAGGTCCGCGGGGAGCGGGAGCGCGCGCGCTACCGGCTGCATCTGGTCAAGCACCGCACGACGCTGAAAAACCGTGTGCACTCGACGTTGATCGCGCACGGCCACCAGGCGCCGGTCAGCGATCTGTTCGGAGCCCAGGGCCGGCGGCTGCTGGCGTCCTTGGAGCTGCCCGAGCCGTGGGCGGGCACGACGACCGCGACACTCGAGCTGATCGACGATCTGGACCGCCGGATCGCTCAGCTCGAGCGTGAACTGCAGCGCGCCGGTGCCGAGCACCGGTACGTGCCGCTGCTGATGACCGCGCCGGGGATCGGCTGGATCCTCGCGTACACGATCGCGGCCGAGATCGGCGAGATCGAACGGTTCCCGACCGCCAAGCGGCTGGTGTCCTACACCGGGCTGTGCCCGCACGTGCGTCAGTCCGGCGAGGTCGATCTCCGCGGCCGACTCTCAAAACACGGACCCCGATACTTGCGCTGGGCGCTGATCGACGCCGCCGCGCACGCCTCACGCCACCCGATCTACGCACAGCGCTACCAGCAGATCAAACGGCGAGTCGGCCGCCAGCGCGGCAGCAAGGTCGCGCAGATCGATCTCGCCCGCCGGCTCGCGGAAGCGATCTGGCACATGCTCACCAAAAACCAGCCGTTTGCGCCCTTCACTCCGGCAGGCGCCACCCTCCCTTTGGCTGCCACGACAGCCCCTCATTGAAATGCGCCGCCGGAGTGAGCCCCGATCACACCTAATCCGAGCCGTCGACGACGCGATAGAGAAATGAGCACTCCAAACCCCGCCCCCCAAACCGCCCGCGGCCCCTAGAACCCCCACGCCCACACCGGGCCGACAACCACTTCTCCCCAGGCCCTTGACACACAGCCGTCCTTCATAGAGAAGGAGAGGATGGAGGCGGGTTCCGGACCCGCGAGATGGGGCACAACACGACAACCGCGTATAAATCGGCGAAGCGTGTCGTGTTAACCACCGCATGTGGCGCATAACACGGCAAGCCTCGGGCGCGGACGATCGATTGTCGTGTTGTGCCCCCTCCATCCCTCCCTCAGTGGGCAGT